>DATAGF010000139.1:0-6055 GCA_036257075.1 Miltoncostaeaceae bacterium | reverse complement strand
GCAGGGAGCCGGCGGGGCCGCGCCGCCCCTGCCGAGCGAGGGCGAGCACCCCGACGGCCGCGGCCAGCAGGCAGGTCGCGGCGCCCGTCGCCAGCCCGCCACGGGGGCCGAGGTGCTCTGAGAGGGCGCCGATGATCGGGGCGCCGATGGGGGTGCTGCCGAGGAAGGCGACGGTCCAGAGGGCCATCACCCGCCCGCGGAAGCGGGGCTCGCTCGCCAGCTGCAGCGTGGTGTTGCCGGTCGCGAGGAAGGTGATGCTCGCCGCGCCGGTGGCGGCCAGGGCGAGGACCGCCACGGGAAGCGACGGGGACAGGGCCACCGTGAGGATCGCGGCGCCGAAGACCGCGGCCGCGGCCGTGAGCGGCCGCAGGCCCGTGCGGCCGCGACCGGCGACGACCAGCCCGCCGACGATGGCGCCGGCGCCCATGGCCGACGTCAGGACGCCGTAGGTCGCCGCGTCGCCGTGGAAGGGCCCGGTGGCCAGCAGCGGAAGCACGACCTGGAACTCATAGGCGAGCGTCCCGATCAGCGCGATCATGATCAGCGGCACGAGCAGGCCCGGGGTCCGGCCGACGTAGCGCAGCCCCTCGCGCACCTGTCCGGGCTCGCGCACCGCCGGGGGGGAGGGGCGCAGCGCCCGGGTCTCCATGGTCCACAGGGCGACGAGCACGGCGGCGTAGCTGCCGGCGTTGATGAGGAAGCAGATGCCGGTTCCGGCCGTTGCGATGACGACGCCGGCGACGGCCGGCCCGACCGCGCGGGCGACGTTCACCAGGGTGCTGTGCAGGCTGACCGCGTTGCGGAGCCGCTCCGGGCCGACCATCTCCAGCGAGAACGCCTGGCGGGTGGGGGTGTCGCAGGCCATGACCAGGCCGACCACGACGGCGACGGCCACCACCATCCAGAGCTCGACGGTCCCGGTCACCACCAGGAGGCCGAGCGCCAGCGCCGTCGCGCCCAGGATGGCCTGGGTCGCCATCAGCAGGCGGCGCTTGTCCATCCGGTCGGCGAGCAGCCCGCCGTACGGGCCGAGCAGCAGGATCGGCAGGAACTGCGCCGCCACCACGGTGCCGAGGGCGGTCCCCGAGCCGGTCAGCTCGAGGACGAGCCAGCCGAGGGCGACCGTCTGCATCCAGGTGCCGATCAGGCTCACCGCCTGGCCCGACAGGTAGCGGCGGAAGTTCGGCGCCTCGAGGGCCGAGAAGGTCGAGGATGCCCACGAGCGGATCAGGGCCGCACCACCCCGGCGAGCTCCTCCAGGGCGGGCAGGGCGGCCAACAGCGAGCCCCGGCTCTCCGGGGCCAGGTCGTCGAGCCAGTCCATCAGCAGCGCAGCCCGCCGCGCCCGCAGCCGCTCGACCAGCCGCCGTCCGTCCGCGGTCGCCTGCGCGAGGGTGGCCCGGCCGTCCTCGGGGTCCGGCGCCCTGAGGGCGAGGCCCCGGGCCTCCAGATGCGCGAGGATGCGGGAGAGCATGGTCGGGTTCAGCGCCTCGGCGTCGGCCAGGTCGCCGGCTCGCAGCGGTCCCTCCCGCACGAGCGTCGCGAGGACCGACGACTGCGACGCCGACAGGCCCTCGGGGTCGCCGGCGGTTCTCAGCCGGCGCGCGGTGCGCAGCAGCGCGTTCCTG
Source organism: Miltoncostaeaceae bacterium (assembly GCA_036257075.1). Classification (GTDB taxonomy): domain Bacteria; phylum Actinomycetota; class Thermoleophilia; order Miltoncostaeales; family Miltoncostaeaceae; genus DATAGF01. Next base: position 4,428 of record DATAGF010000139.1, on the reverse strand, counting down.
AGCCGGATCACGCTCTCCTCGTCGATGTCGGGGGCGCCCGTCCGGGCCACGGCAGCTCCTTTACTTGCCAGCAGGCAAATGATATCACCGGCGAATCGGCGGCGTCGGGCAGGAACGGCCGACCCGTGTGCGAACATGTGTTCGTACACCAGACATGGGGAGCGGAGATGACGACGACCACCGACCAGCTGCAGCGCACCATCCTCGGCCGCCTGTCGGGCGCGCCCGGCGGCCTGACGCCGCGGGCGGTGCTCGCGGGCCTGCCCGCTCCCCAGGCCCAGGTGGCGCTCGGTCTGTTGGTGGTGAGCGGGCGAGTCGACGAGGTCGGCGGCCGCCTGACGCTCGCGCTGCTGGAGCGCCGCGCCAGCTAGGCGCGGCGGCCGCTCCCGCGGGGCCGGCCCCTAGGAGCCGTCGACGTCGTACTTGGGGTCGCTGGGGCTGCCGGGCGGCTCCGGGCCGTGGCCGGTGGCGCGCTCCACCTCGCGCTCGACCCGCCCGTCCTCGCGGGCGAGCAGGATCAGCGTGCCGATCAGGATGAAGATGATCGCGAACACGATGGCCACGACGATCATGTAGCCGATCGTGCCAGCCACGGTGTCGGTCTCGACCGGCCCGGGCAGGAAACTCAGGATCAGCGCCAGGACGGCGCCGACCACCGCGCCCACGGCGGCGAGCACCAGCGCCCGTCTGGCGATGGCCCGGTTGACGCCGCGCCGCGAGGTCGGGTCCACGAGCTCCTCGCGCGCCTGCACGTTCTGGGCCTCGTCGGCCTCGTCCAGGACCCGGTGGATCGTCTCCTCGCGGGACTCCGCGGACGGCTGCGCGGGCCGGTCGGGCTGGACGCTGTGCGGGTGGATCTCGTCGGCCATCGCCCTCCTCCGTGGTCACCCCGGGCGTACCCGCGGCCACGCGGCGGCAAACGGCGTCGGCGCGCGGCGATCAGGCGGCCTGCGCCGCCAGGCGGAGGTCGTCCACGAGCCCCTCGAAGAGCTCCCCGCGGCGCTCCGGCGGGCCGCGCAGGACGGCCGAGGGATGCACCGTCGCGGTGACCGGGGGGCCGTCCAGCTGGTCGAAGACCTCGCCACGGTGCCTCGTCAGGCGGAAGTCGCGCCCGAGCAGCGACTTCGCCGCGATCGCGCCGAGGCAGACCACCAGCGAGGGGTCGACGACCTCGATCTCCGCCCGCAGCCAGGGGACGCAGGCGCGCACCTCGCGCTCGTTGGGCGTGTCGTGGATGCGCCGCGGGCCGCGCGGCTTCCACTTGAAGTGCTTGACCGCGTTGGTGAGGTAGACGCGCTCGCGCTCGATCCCCGCCTCGGCCAGCGCGCGGTCGAGGAGCTTGCCCGCCGGGCCGACGAAGGGCCGGCCCTCGCGGTCCTCGACGTCCCCGGGCTGCTCGCCGACCAGCATCAGCTCGGCCCCGGACGGGCCCTCACTGAACACGGTCTGGGACCCGAGCTCGTGCAGGTGGCAGGCGGTGCAGCCGGCGGCCTTCCGGCGCAGATCGTCCAGCGTCGGCCGGGGCGGGATCAGGGCTGCGGCCGTCTCCTCCACGGGGACCGTGATACCCGTTTTCGCTGCTCCCGACCGCCCAGGGCCAGCGTGCCAAGCAGGCCGCCTGAGGCCCAGCGGCCGCCGCCCCGTCAGGCGGCCAGGTCCCGCAGGGCCTCGCTCTCGCGGGCGCGGGCGAGCCGGTCGAGCGCCTGGCGCTCGATCTGCCGCACGCGCTCGCGGGTGACCCCCAGCCGGCGGCCGACCTGCTGGAGGGTCTCCGGCTCGTGGTCGCCGAGGCCGTAGCGGGCCTCGAGCACCTCGCGCTCGCGCTCGGGGAGCTCCGCCAGGGCCCTGCCGAGCAGGTCCTCGCGCAGGCTCACCTCGAGCTCGGCCGTGGGGGCCTCGTCGCCGTCGTCGGCGATCAGCTCGCCCAGGCTCGTGTCGCCGTCCTCGCCCACCGGGCGGTCGAGGCTGGTGACCGTGCGGGGGAGCTCGCGCACCTCGGCGACCCGCTCCACGGGCAGCCGGCTCTGCTCGGCGATCTCCTCGTCGGTGGGCTCGCGGCCCAGCCGGGCGAGCAGGGTCCGCTCGGCCCGCGAGACGCGCTGCTGGCGCTCGACCACGTGAACCGGCAGGCGGATGGAGCGGGCCTGGTTGGCCAGGCCCCGCTGGATCGCCTGCTGGATCCAGAGGGTGGCGTAGGTCGAGAACTTGAGCCCGCGCCGCCAGTCGAACTTCTCGACGGCCCGGATGAGCCCGAGCACGCCCTCCTGGATGAGGTCGAGCAGGGTCAGCTCGCCCTGCCCCTGGTAGCGCTTGGCGATCGAGACCACGAGGCGCAGGTTCGAGTTGACCATGCGCTCCTTCGCCTCGGCGTCGCCGGCCTCGACCCGCTGGGCGAGCTCGCGCTCCTCCTCGCGGGTGAGCAGCGGGTAGCGCCGCACCTCGTTCAGGAAGAGCTGCATCGCGTCGGTGGTGCTCTCGGCGAGCTCGCGGTTGGTTGCCCGGGTGGGCGGGACACCGATGCGGGCGCAGTCGTCGATCACCTCGATGCCGCGCTCGGTCAGGTTGGCGTGGAGCTCGGCGACCTCGTCGTCGTCGAGGCCCGCATCGGCTGCGACCTCGCCGAGCTGGGTGACGTTGATGCAGCCCTGCTCGTCGCCCGCGGCGATCAGCGCCTGCAGCTCGGGCCGGTCCCCCAGGCCGTTCCCTCCTCCGTTGGTGGTCATGCCCGCCTCCCGTCTCCTGGTCCTCGCCGAGCCGTACCCATCCGCGCGCCCCTCAGCCTACGCACTGCGCATCGCCGTCGGCCGCCCCCGGCAGGCGGCCGAGCAGCTCGCCCAGGGCCTCGACCTCCTCGGAGCTGAAGCGCTCCGCGAAGATCTCCTCGAGGGCGACGAGATGGCTCTCGGCCGCGGCGAGCAGGGTGCTGCGCCCCTCGGGGGTGATGCGCGCGTAGGTGACGCGCGCGTCCTCGGTGCAGACGTCCTTGCACACCAGCCCGGCCTGCTCGAGCCCGTCGAGCAGCCGCGTGATCCCCGAGGGCGTGAGGCTCACCACCTGGGCCAGGTCCACGCGCCGCATGCGGCCCTCGGCCTCGAGCGACAGGCGCCTCAGCACCTCGAAGTCGTTGACCGTCAGGCCGTGCTCGGCGACAAGGGAGGCGTTGAACGCACGCGTCATCGCGGCGTCCGACGCCTTCAGCCGCACCCAGGCCTGGACCGCGCGATGCTGCTGCGGCGAAAGAACTTGACTGCTCAATCAACCCTCGCTACGTTTGCTTGCGCAGTCAACATTACCACTCCAGGAAATCCAGGAGACACTGATGAGCACAGCACACACCAGCGCCGAGACCACCGCCCTTCCGGCCGGCGTCTGGACCCGGGACCCGATCCACTCATCGTTGGAGTTCTCGGTCAAGCACATGGTGGTCGCGACCTTCCGCAGCTCGCTGCCGGAGTTCGACTCGACGCTGACGGTCGACGAGCGCGGCGCCGTGCTCGAGGGGGTCGGCCGCGTGGCCAGCGTGGTCACGCCGGACCCGACCCTCACCGCCCACCTGCAGTCCCCGGACTTCTTCGACGCCGAGCTGCACCCCGAGGTGAGCTTCCGCTCGACCGAGATCGAGCGCCGCGGCGACGAGATCCGGGTCGTCGGCGAGCTCACCCTGAAGGGCCACACGGGGACGATCGAGCTGCGCGGCAGCTTCTTCGGCCCGGTGGTCGGCCTCGGCGACGCCGAGCGGATCGGCCTCGACCTGACCGGCACGTTCGATCGCACCGAGTACGGCCTCGACTGGAACGCACCGCTGCCCAAGGGCGGCTTCGCGGTCGGCGACGAGGTCACGATCGGCGCGCACCTCGAGTACGTCCGTGGCTGAGGTCTCCCTCCTCGGGATCAGCGGCAGCCTCCGGCGCGGCTCCTACAACACCGGCCTGCTGCGCGCGGCCGTGGAGGAGCTGCCCGACGGCGTCGAGCTGCGCCTCTACGACGGCCTGCGCGACGTCCCGCCGTATGACGAGGACGAGGACGACGAGAGCCCCCCGGAGGCGGTGCGCCGGCTCCGGGGGGAGCTCGCCGGCTCCGACGGGCTGCTCGTGGCGACGCCGGAGTACAGCCACTCGATCCCCGGCCAGCTCAAGAACGCCTTCGACTGGGCGGCGCGGCCCTTCCCGGGGAGCGCCGTGCAGTTCCTCCCGGCGGCGGTGATCGGCGCCAGCACGGGCGCCTTCGGCGCCGTCTGGGCCCAGGCCGAGATGCGGAAGGTCCTCGCGGCGGCCGGCGCGCGCGTGGTGGACGGCGAGGTGGCGCTCGGCCACGCCCACGAGCGCTTCGACGAGCACGGCCGTCTCGCCGATGAGGAGGCTCGGAGCCAGCTTCGCGAGGTCCTCGGCCTCTTGGTCGACGCGGTGCGGGCCCGCAGGGGGGCCCAGG
>DATAGF010000130.1:0-3344 GCA_036257075.1 Miltoncostaeaceae bacterium | reverse complement strand
TCGCCTGGGCCATCGCGCGCCGGCTGGACGAGGCCGGGGCGCGCCTCGCGCTGACCTACCAGAACGAGCGCACCGAGGGCGACGTCCGCAAGCTGGCCGACACGCTCTCGGGCTGCGCGGCCGTGCTCCCGCTCGACGTGCAGGACGACGCCCAGGTCGCCTCGGCCGTGGCCGGCGCGGCGGAGGCGCTCGGCGGGCTCCACACGCTGGTCCACGCCGTCGCCTTCGCCCGGGCCGAGGATCTCGGCGGGCGCTTCGTCGACACCGACCGGGAGGGCTTCCACACGGCCCTCGACGTGTCGGCCTACTCGCTGGCGGCGCTCGCCCGCGAGGCCGAGCCCCACATGCGCGCCGGCGGCGGCGGGTCGATCATGACCATGAGCTACATCGCCGCCGACCGGGCGGTCCCTGGCTACAACGTGATGGGCGTCGCCAAGGCGGCGCTCGAGGCGATCGTCCGCTACCTGGCCTGGGACCTCGGCGACGCCGGGATCCGGGTCAACGCGATCTCGGCGGGGCCGGTGCGGACGCTGGCCGCCCGCGGGATCCCCGGGTTCGGCTCCATGGCCGACCAGGCGGCCCAGCGCGCCCCCCTGCGCCGCGACATCAGCGCCGACGAGGTCGCCGACGCGGCGCTCTTCCTGGCCTCGCCGCTGTCGGCGAGCGTCACCGGCGCGTCGCTGTTCGTGGACGCCGGCTTCCACGCCATGGGGTTCTGACCGAGCGGCGCGACGGCCCAGTGCGGATCGGCGTGGTGGCCGACACGCATGTGGGCGAGCACCTCCCCGTCCTGCCGCCCGAGGTGGGGGAGATCCTCCACGGGGTCGACGTGATCCTCCACGCCGGGGACCTCACCGACACCGTGGTGCTGGACGAGCTCGGCGCCATCGCGCCGGTCGTCGCGGTGCGCGGCAACCACGACGACGAGGCCGGCATCGACGGGCTCCCGCGCGATGCCGTGGTCGAGGTGGGCGGGCGGCGCATCGGCCTCACCCACGGCTCGCGGACGAAGGCGGTGGAGCTGCCGGCGGCCGCGATCTCCCTCCTGAGCGCCAGGACCGTGCTGCTCGGCTTCGAGTGGGCGATGCGGCGCCGCTTCGGCGACGTCGACTGCGTCGTGGTCGGGCACCTCCACATGCCGATCCACCGGATGGTGGACGGGGCGCTCCTCTTCTCGCCGGGCGCCGTCTACGTCCCGGAGCTCGACCCGGGGTACTCGTGGACGAGCCTCCCGGCGCGGGGCTACCGGCGCTTCCGCGACCGACTGCCCCCCTCGGCGCGCGTCCCGGGCGTCGGCCTCATCGAGGCGGGTCCCTCGGGCGTCGCGGCCCGCGTCGTCCCGCTGCGGCGCCCGCTCCGGGCGGCGCCGTGACCGAGCCGATGTCGCCGCAGGAGGAGGCGGCCCTCGAGGGCTGGTTCCTGCGCAACGGCGTCCCGCAGCTGGTGGCCGACTACGACCCGCGCGAGGACACGCTCACTCGGCTGCAGCCGGTGCTCGTGGTCCTGTTCCTGATCGCCCTGGCCCTTGTGCTGCGGCCCGACTGGGAGTGGTGGAAGCGAGCGCTCGCGGTGCTCGTCGGCGCCGGCCTCGCCCTGGCTGGGCTTGTCGTGGCGAACGTCCTGCGCGGCAGGAGGCCGTTCGCCCGCCCCCGCCGGGTCGGCTTCGCCGAGGCGCTGGTCGTGGTGTTCACGCCGGCGGTGGCGAGCCTCGTGCTGGGCGAGGACCCCGCGCGGGCCGGCTGGATCGCGCTCGGCTCGGCCGGCATCGCCGTCGTGCTCTACGCGCTGACCAGCCTGGGGGTGCTGGCGCCGCTGCTCAGCCAGGGGCTCCCGGCGCTCGAGGGCCTGGCCGACACCTTCTCGGTCGCGGTCCGCGCCCTCCCGCCGCTGTTGGCGGTGCTGCTGTTCCTGTCGCTGACGCAGGAGACCTGGCAGGCGTTTGGCGACCTCGAGGGCTGGCGCTTCGGCGCGGTGCTGATCGGCTTCGGCCTCCTTGCGGCCGTGATCCTGCTGGTGGGCCTGCGCTCCGAGCGCGCCGAGCTCGCCTCGCCCGAGCCCGGCCCCGACCTCGCCCGACGCGCCGGCGGGACGCCGGCCGCGCCGCTGGTCGACCGCGGCGTTGAGCCCGCCGCGCCGCGGCTCGACCGGATCGAGCGCGTCAACCTGGCCGTCGCCCTCCTGATCACGCTGGCGGTCCGGGTGGCGATCGTGGGCGCCGTCGTCGGGGCGGCGTTCTTCGTCTTCGGCCTGCTCGTGGTGGACGAGGAGCTCACGGCCGACTGGGTCGGCTCGGCGCCCAACGTCCTCCTCTCGACCAGCCTCGCGGGCCGCGAGCTGGTCGTGACCGAGGCCCTGGTGCGGGTGGCGATCGTGCTCGGGGCGTTCGCCTCGCTCTACTTCGCCGCGGTTGCCCTCGGCGACGCGCGCAACCGGGAGTCGTTCCTCGACGACGTCCTCGAGCGCTTCCGCCGCGTCATGGCGGCGTGGTCGTACTACCGCGGGGCGCTGGCGGCCCGGCGAGGCCGGGCAGCGGCCGGGTGACGAGGCCCTGGGCCACGTACCACTCGGCCGTCCGTCGCAGCGACTCCTCGATCGGCGTGTAGGCCAGGCCCAGCTCCCGCGCCGCCCGCGAGCCGTCGTAGCGGTGGCCGTGGAGGATCGTGCGGACCATCTCGCGGCAGACCGGCGGGCGCCGCCGCCGCATCCGGGCGACGCCCTCGACCGCGGCCGCCATGGCCATGGCGGCGGGCGGCGGCAGGCGCCGCGGGCGCTCCTGCGTCCCGGCGATCCTGCCCAGCAGCTCAACCGCCTCGCCCACCGTCAGCGTTGCTCCTGAGAGCAGATAGCGCTCGCCCGGGGCGCCGCGCTCCTCGGCCAGCTGGTGGCCCGCGGCGCAGTCGGCCACGTCCACCACCGACAGGCGCGAGTCGACGACCATCCGCAGCCGCCCGTTGAGGGCGTCGATCAGGATCCGGGCCGTCCCGCGGGTGCGGCCGGGGCCCTGGACCGAGGCCGGGTTGACCGACACCAGCTCCAGCCCGAGGCGGCGGGCCTCCTCGAGGGCGACGCGCTCGGCCGCGTGCTTGGAGCGCTCGTAGTGCGACAGGAAGCGCCCCCGGTGCTGGGAGGCCTCGGTGGCGAGCGTCCCCGTCTCCTCCCCGATCGTCGCCGCCGACGACGTGTAGACGACCCGCCGCGCGCCGGCCGTGGCCGCCGCCCGCACGAGGTTGCGCGTGCCGTCGACGTTGCCGCGGTACAGCACCCCGGGGTCCGGGAAGCAGAAGCCGTTGACGCCGGCGACGTGGTAGACGACCTCGGCGCCCGCGAGCGCCCGCTCCAGCGAG
>DATAGF010000008.1:0-10992 GCA_036257075.1 Miltoncostaeaceae bacterium | reverse complement strand
CGGCGGGCTGGCGCGACGTCTACAGCCAGGCGCTCGCCTACCAGTGGATCGACGTGTCGGACACCGCGCCGGGCACCTACGTCGTCGGCGCCGAGGCCGACCCCGACAACGTGCTCTGGGAGGGCGGCGGCGGCGCCGAGGTCAACGCCCCCGCCTTCCGCAACCAGGCCGTCACGGTGCCCGGGTGGGTGGCGCAGCCGGTCACGGCCGCCCAGACCGGCGCCGCCCAGGCCGTCCCGCTGTCGGCGCAGAAGTTCGGCTCCCAGTCCGACGCCAACCTCCGCTACCGCGTCGTCACGCCACCGGCGCACGGCACCCTGAGCCAACCCCCCGACCAGGACTTCGCCGCGGGAACCCCGCTCGTCTACACGCCCGCCCCGGGGTACGCGGGCGCCGACGCCTTCACCTACGTCGCACGCTCCGCCGGCTCGGCGTTCCCGACCAACCCGCCGGCGGCGACGGTGACGCTCGTCGATGCCCGGCCGTCGGTGGCGATCTCGGGCGCCCCGGCCAGCATGGTCGCCGGCACCAGCGCCCAGCTCACGGCCACGGTCCGGAACCTCCCCGGCGGGGTGACCTGGAGCGCCACGGCCGGCTCGGTGTCGGCGGCGGGGCTCTACCGCGCGCCGGGGTCGCCCCCGGCCGGCGGCGCGGCGACGGTGCGGGCGGCGAGCACGGCGAACCCGGCGGTCGCGGCCGCGGTGAGGATCCGCATCACGGCGGCCCGGAGGGCGACGGCCAAGCCAGACCCCTGGCCGAGGCTGAGCGCCGGCCGGAGGCTCCTGTCGCCGCTGCGCGCCCGCTTCATCGGCCCGCGCACCCTGGTCGCGAAGGTCGCGACCGGCCGCAAGGGCGGGCGCGTCTCGATCAGCGCGAGCGCGCGCGGGAAGGCGCTCGGCCGCTGCGCCGCTCGCGTCGGGCCCCGCCGGGGCTTCGTCTGCCGCGTCACCATCCGGCGGAGCCCGCCGCCGAGGCGGGTCCGCCTGACCGCCACGCTCGTCCCGCGGGGCGGCGGACTGGTGGTCCGCCGGGCGCTCCTCCGCCGCTCGGCGTAGCCCGCCCGCAGGGCGGCGTGTGGTAGCGTCGGCGGCCCGCCGCGGTCCCGCGATGCGCGGCGCGCAGGGGGATCCGCCACAGGAGGAGAGTGGCCGAGAGCAACGCCGGCACGGACCGCGAGGTCCGGGCCACCGAATCGGGGATACCGGTCGAGCGGGTCTACGACGAGGGGTCCGTCGCGGACCTCGACCTCGGCGAGCGCCTCGGCGAGCCGGGCGCCTTCCCGTTCACCCGCGGCATCCACCCCACGATGTACCGCGAGCGCCCCTGGACGATGCGCCAGTACGCCGGGTTCGCCACGGCGGAGGAGACGAACGCCCGCTTCCGCTACCTGCTGGCCGCCGGGGCGCCGGGGCTGTCGACCGCCTTCGACCTGCCGACCCAGCTCGGGATGGACTCGGACGACCCGCTCGCGGCCGGCGAGGTGGGCCGCGTCGGGGTCGCCATCGACTCGATCGAGGACATGGCGCGCCTCTTCGACGGCATCCCGCTCGACCGGGTCTCCACGAGCATGACCATCAACGCGCCCGCGGCGGTGCTGCTGCTGCTCTACCAGCTGGTGGCCGAGGAGGGCGGCGCCGACCCCCGGGACCTGCGCGGGACCGTGCAGAACGACGTGCTCAAGGAGTACATCGCCCGCGGCAACTACATCTTCCCGCCGGGCCCCTCCATGCGGCTGACCACGGACACGTTCGCCTACTGCGACGCCGAGCTGCCGCGCTGGAACACGATCTCCATCAGCGGCTACCACATCCGCGAGGCCGGCTCGACGGCGGTGCAGGAGGTGGCCTTCACCCTGGCCAACGGCATCGCCTACGTCGAGGCGGCGCTGGCCGCCGGGCTCGAGGTCGACCGCTTCGGCCCGCGGCTGTCGTTCTTCTTCAACGCCCACAACGACCTTCTGCAGGAGGTGGCCAAGTTCCGGGCCGCCCGCTCGCTGTGGGCGCACATCATGCGCGACCGCTTCGGGGCGACCGACCCGCGCTCCATGACGCTCCGCTTCCACGCCCAGACCGGGGGCAGCACCCTCACGGCCCAGCAGCCGCACGTGAACGTCGTGCGCGTGGCGGTCCAGGTGCTGTCGGCGGCGCTCGGGGGCGCCCAGTCGATCCACTCCAACGCCTTCGACGAGGCGCTCGCGCTGCCCACCGAGGCCAGCGCCAAGCTCGCCCTGCGAACCCAGCAGGTGATCGCCGCAGAGGCCGGCATCACGAGCACGGTCGACCCGCTGGGCGGCTCCTACGCGGTCGAGCGCCTCACCGCGGAGCTGGAGGAGCGGGCCCGCGAGCTGATCGAGGAGATCGACCGCCGCGGCGGGGCGACCGAGTGCATCGAGTACATGCGCGAGGCGATCGGCGACGCCGCCTTCCGCCACCACGAGGAGGTCCTGTCGGGCGCGCGCGAGGTGATCGGCGTGAACGTCCTGCGGGAGGAGGACGAGACCCCGATCGAGATCCACCGCATCGACCCGCGCGTCGAGGCCGACCAGGTCGCGCGGGTGGCGGCCCTGCGCGCGACGCGCGACGCGGCGGCCGTCGAGGCGCGGCTGGCCGAGCTGCGCGACGCCGCGCGCGGGCCGGCGAACCTGCTGCCGCCGATGCGCGAGGCCCTGCGGGCCCGGGCGACGGTGGGCGAGGTCTGCGGCGTCCTGCGCGAGGAGTTCGGGGAGTACGACCGAATTCGAGCTGCCGAGGGATGAGCACCGAGGAGAAGCGCGAGCGCCTGCGGGCGCTGCGCGAGGAGGCCCTGCACGCCGGGACCGAGGCGGCCGTGGAGCGCCAGCACGCGCGCGGCAAGCAGACGGCCCGCGAGCGGATCGACATGCTGCTCGACCCAGGCAGCTTCACCGAGCTCGGCATGTTCACCCGCCACCGGGCGCACGGCTTCGGCCTCGAGGACAACCGGCCCTGGGGCGACGGCGTGGTGACCGGCCACGGCACGATCGACGGCCGCACCGTGTTCGTCTTCAGCCAGGACTTCACGGTCTTCGGCGGCAGCCTGGGCGAGGTCTTCGCCGAGAAGATCGTCAAGGTCATGGACCTGGCGGTGCGGATGGGGTGCCCGATCATCGGGATCAACGACTCCGGCGGCGCGCGCATCCAGGAGGGCGTGGTGAGCCTGGGCGGCTACGCGGACATCTTCTTCCGCAACGTCCGGGCCAGCGGCGTGATCCCGCAGATCTCGGTGATCATGGGCCCGTGCGCCGGCGGCGCCGTCTACAGCCCCGCGATCACCGACTTCATCTTCATGGTCCGCGAGACCAGCCACATGTTCATCACCGGCCCCGAGGTCATCAAGACCGTGACCGGCGAGGACGTCACGATGGAGGAGCTCGGTGGCGCCCAGAGCCACGCGACCCGCTCCGGGGTGGCCCACTTCGCGGCCGACTCGGAGCAGGAGTGCCTGGAGATGGTGCGCGAGCTGCTCTCGTTCCTGCCCCAGAACAACCTCGACCCGCCCCCGTTCGCGCCGACCTCCGACCCGCGCGACCGGGTTGTCGAGGAGCTGGCGACGATCGTGCCCGACCAGCCCACCAAGCCCTACGACATGACGCGGGTGATCGAGCTGGTGGTGGACGACGGCGACTTCCTCGAGGTCGCGCCGCTCTACGCCCAGAACATCGTGGTGGGCTTCGCCCGCCTGGCCGGGCACGCCGTCGGCGTGGTGGGCAACCAGCCCAGGGCGCTCGCGGGGGTCCTGGACATCGACGCGTCCATCAAGGCGGCCCGCTTCGTGCGCTTCTGCGACGCCTTCAACATCCCGCTGGTCTCGTTCGTGGACGTCCCGGGCTTCCTGCCGGGGACGACGCAGGAGTACGGCGGCATCATCCTGCACGGCGCCAAGCTCCTCTACGCCTACGCCGAGGCCACGGTCCCCAAGCTGACCGTCATCACGCGCAAGGCCTACGGCGGGGCGTACGACGTCATGAGCTCGAAGCACGTGGGCGCCGACTTCAACGCGGCCTGGCCCACGGCGGAGGTCGCGGTGATGGGGCCCGAGGGCGCGGTCAACATCGTCTTCCGGCGCGAGCTGACGGAGGCCGAGCGCAACGGCGGCGACGCCGCCGCCCGCCGCGAGCAGCTCATCGAGGAGTACAAGGAGCGCTTCGCGAACCCGTACATCGCCGCCGAGCGCGGCTACGTGGACGACGTGATCGAGCCGGAGGAGACGCGCGCCTGGCTCATCCGCGCCCTGGAGACCTCGCTGACCAAGCGCGAGACGCCGCCCGCCCGCAAGCACGGGAACATCCCCTTGTGAGCCGGCCGCGGCTGGTCATCCGGGCCGGCGGGGAGCCGGGCCCGGCGCGGCTCGTCGCGCTGGGAACCGCCGTCGCCGCGCTGCTGGACGCCGAGCGGGCGCCGGCGGCGGACCCGCTGCCGCCCGGCTACCGCTCCCGCTGGCGCCGCGCGGCGATCGCCGAGGGCGTCGCGCCCCGGAGGCGGCCCTGATGGTCGCCAAGGTGCTGGTGGCCAACCGTGGCGAGATCGCCATCCGCGTGATGCGGACCCTCCGCGAGATGGGCATCGCCTCGGTCGCCGTCTACAGCGAGGTCGACCGCGACGCGCTCTTCGTCCAGCACGCCGACGAGGCCTACCTGCTCGGCCCGGGGCCGGCGAGCGAGAGCTACCTCAACGTGCCGCGCATCCTCGAGGTGGCGCGCGAGTCGGGCGCCGAGGCCGTCCACCCGGGCTACGGCTTCCTGGCGGAGAACGCGGGCTTCGCCCGCGCGCTGGGCGAGGCGGGGATCGTCTGGATCGGGCCGCCGCCGGACGCCATCGAGGCGATGGGGTCCAAGACCGGCGCCCGCGCCCTGATGGCGGCCGCCGGCGTGCCGATCGTCCCAGGCGTGACCGACCCCGTGCCGGACGTCGCCGCCGCGCGGCCGATCGCGGAGGAGATCGGCTACCCGGTGGCCGTCAAGGCGGCGGCCGGCGGGGGCGGCAAGGGCTTCCGGGTGGCGATGGCCGCCGCCGGGCTCGAGGACGCCTTCGAGGGCGCCCGGCGCGAGGGCGAGCGCTTCTTCGCCGACGGGACGGTCTACCTGGAGCGCTACCTGCCCGAGCCGCGCCACGTCGAGATCCAGGTCCTCGCCGACGCCCACGGCCGCTGCGTCTGGCTCGGCGAGCGCGACTGCTCGGTCCAGCGCCGCCACCAGAAGCTGGTCGAGGAGACGCCGAGCCCGGTCGTCGGCGACGCGCTGCGGGCCCGGATGGGCGAGGCGTCTGTGCGCGCCGCCCGGGCGGTCGGCTACACGTCGGCCGGAACCCTCGAGTACCTGGTCTCGGGCGACGAGTTCTTCTTCCTCGAGATGAACACGCGCATCCAGGTGGAGCACACCGTCACCGAGGTCGTGACCGGCCTCGACCTCGTGCGCGAGCAGGTGCGGGTAGCGGCCAGCGAGCCGCTCTCGGTCGCCCAGGACGAGATCGCCCCGCGGGGCCACGCCTTCGAGTGCCGCATCAACGCCGAGGACGCGTCGGCGCGCTTCCTGCCCTCGCCCGCCCGCATCACCGCCTACCGCGAGCCCGCGGGGCCCGGCGTCCGCGTCGACTCGGGGGTGCGGGCGGGCTCGGAGATCCCCGAGATCTACGACCCGATGATCGCGAAGCTGATCGCCTGGGACGCGGACCGCGAGTCGGCGCGGCGGCGCATGCTGCGCGCGCTCGACGAGTACGTCGTCGAGGGCCCGGCGACGCTCATCCCCTTCCACCGCTACCTGCTGGAGCAGGAGGAGTTCATCGCCGGCGGCGCGTGCCACGGCCTGCTCGCGCGCATGTCCGAGGAGCCCACGCCGCTCCCGGCGCGAGGCGGGCAGGCCCCGCCCGGCGACGAGGCCCCGCCGCGGGGGCCCGAGGCCGAGCGCCGCTTCACCGCCGAGGTGGACGGGCGCCGCTTCGAGGTGACGCTGCGCTACCCAGAGGGGGAGGGCGGCGCCGCGGCGGCCGCCCCGGCGGCGCCCAAGCGGGCCAGGCGGGCGAAGGCCGGCGGCGCGAGCCGCGACGGGGCGGCGCCCGAGGTGGTCGCGACCCCGATGCAGGGCACCGTGCTGCGGGTGCTCGTCGAGGTCGGCCAGGAGGTCGCGGCCGGCGACGTGGTCTGCATCGTCGAGGCGATGAAGATGGAGAACGAGGTGGCCGCCCACCAGCCGGGCACGGTGCGCGAGCTCCACGTCGCCGAGGGCCAGGCCGTCCAGGCCGACGAGCCCATCGCCGTCATCTCCTGAGCTCCCTGGGCGCGCGCCGCACCTTCAGGACCATCACGATCCAGGGCTTGCGCTGGTAGCGCGCCCGCGGGCCACGGACGAGCCCGCTCCAGACGACCAGGTGATAGGTGCCGGGCCTCAGCAGGCGGCCCGGGATCGTCTGGGCCGGCCGGCGCGGGAAGGTGGAGACCAGCTGGCGGCGCACGACGCTCCCGCGGACGATCCGCGCGCGGTAGAGCTGGACGTTGTAGAAGCTCGCCTCCGGGTTCGGTCGCCAGCGCAGGACGGTCGTCCGCCGGGCGACCAGCCTCGCCGGGCGCTTCGGCGCGAGCAGGCGGCCGGCGCCGCGCACCACGATCCCCGTCCGGTCGCCCACGAAGACCGTGAAGGCGGCGGTCGCCGAGTTCCCGGCCCGGTCGGTGAGGGCCAGGGTCCCCTTGTAGGTGCCGAGGCGGGCGTAGGCGTGGGCGACGAGGGGCCCGCGGCCGACCGACCCGTCGCCGAAGCTCCACGCGAACCCCGAGGGGTCGAGCCCGCTGTCGGCCGCGCCGCCGGCGCCGTCGACGCTGCGGCGGCCGCCGAGGGCGAGGGGGACGCCGGGCCGTGCCGTCGGGGCGGCCATGCCGACCCGCGGCGTCGGCGCGAGCCGGTCCAGGAGCACCGTCGCCTGGGCCGGGAGCGAGGCGTTGCCGTCCGGCGAGGGCGGCGAGGGGCCGGTGGTGGTGGAGCCGTCGAGCGCCGTGACCGCCACCGAGCGCGGGCCGTCGGGGCCCGGGGCCAGGGTGATCGGCACGCTCGGCGCGAACGGCAGTTGGCAGTCGAGGCCCGAGGGCGCGGAGCAGGAGAAGGCGCCCGGCTGGCTGATCTCGAGCGTCCTCACGCCGCTCACCGGGCTCCCGCCCGAGGAGGGGTCGACGGCCGAGATGTCGACGCTGACGCTCGGGGTGTTGGTGAAGGGCGCCCCGCCGTTGATCTGCACCGCGACCACGGGCGGCGCCGAGTCCACCCGGGTGATCCGGGTCTCGCTCGAGGGACCGTTGAGGTGGGCCGTGTCGCAGACGCCCGGCGCGACGCACTCGCGCTCCTCGGCGACCGCGCGGATCGCGTACTCGTGGCCGTCCAGCAGCGCAAACGTCGTCCGCGTGGCCGGCGCGGCCACGACCCGCGAGGTCAGCTCGGGGACGGTCAGGTCCTGGACGGTCAGCCGGTACTGGCGGCCGATGCTGTTGGGCGTGAAGGCCGCCGGGTCCCAGGTCAGCGTCACCTGCGGCCCGTTGGAGAACGTGGGCAGCGGCAGGAGGGTCACCGCGCCGGGGGCCGCCGTCGCGGCGCCGGCGGGAAGGAGCAGCGCCGCGGCCGACAGGAGGAGCCAGGCGCGGTGGCGCGACATCGCCGCGATGATCCGCCCCGGGCCAGGGGCGGTCAAGCGGAGGCCGCCGGAACTGTCACAGGAGGGAGGGCCACCTCGTCTCCCGTTCGAAACGATCGGGAAGGAGAACACCATGAGGATCTTCATCGCCGGTGCCAGCGGAGCGCTCGGGCGGCGCCTGGTCCCCCAGCTGGTCGAGCGGGGCCACGAGGTGGTCGGGATGACCAGGTCCCCCTCCAAGCGGGACGACCTGCGCGCGCTCGGCGCGCGCCCGGCGGTGGCCGACGCCCTCGACGCCGGCGCCGTGCGCCGGGCGGTCGCGGAGGCGGCGCCGGAGGCCGTCGTCCACCAGCTGACCGCCCTCTCCGGGGAGCCGGACCTGCGCCACTTCGACCGGGCCTTCGCGGCCACCAACCGGCTGCGCACCGAGGGCACCGACCACCTGCTCGTCGCGGCGCGCGAGGCGGGTGCGACGCGGTTCGTGGCCCAGAGCTACGCGGGCTGGCCCTTCGCGCGCACCGGGGGCCCGGTGAAGGGCGAGGGCGAGCCGCTCGACCCCGACCCGCCCCACGCGCTGCGGGCCACGCTGGACGCGATCCGGCACGTGGAGGAGGCGGTCACGGCGATCGACTGGGGCGCCGGCCTGGTGCTGCGCTACGGCGGCTTCTACGGGCCCGGTACCGGCGTGAGCCTCGGGCCGGACGCGGACACGGCCGCGGCGGTGCGGGCGCGCCGCTTCCCGGTCGTGGGCGCCGGGGGCGGCGTCTGGTCGCTGGTCCACATCGACGACGCGGCCTCCGCGACCGTCGCCGCGGTCGAGCGCGGCGCGCCCGGGATCTACCAGGTCGTCGACGACGAGCCGGCGCCCGTGCGCGACTGGCTGCCGGCCCTCGCGGCGGCGCTGCACGCCGCCCCGCCGCGGCACCTGCCGCGCTGGGTCGGGCGCCTCGCGGCCGGCGAGGCACTCACGGTCATGATGACCGAGGTGAGGGGCGCGTCGAACGCGAAGGCCAAGCGCGAGCTCGGCTGGCGGCTGCGCTACCCGAGCTGGCGCCAGGGGTTCTCAGAGGGGCTGGGCGACCTGACGGAGGCCCGTGCCGCCTGAGGCGCTCTACGAGGAGCTGCGCCCGCGCGCCTTCGCGGTCGCGTACCGCATGCTCGGCAGCGCGAGCGAGGCCGAGGACGTGGTCCAGGAGGCCCTGCTGCGCCTGCACCGCGCCCTCGGGCGGGGCGAGCGGATCGAGTCGCCGTCAGCCTGGACGGCGGCGGTCGTCACCCGGCTCAGCATCGACGAGCTGCGCTCGGCGCGGGCCCGGCGGGAGCGCTACGTGGGCGAGTGGCTCCCCGAGCCCCTGGTCGGCGACGAGGGGGAGGACCCCTCTGCCCGGGCGGAGCTGTCGGACTCGCTCTCGCTCGCCTTCCTGGTGATGCTCGAGAGCCTGTCGCCCGAGCAGCGCGCCGCCTTCCTCCTGCGCGAGGTCTTCGACTACCCCTACGACGAGATCGCCGGGATCGTCGGCACCAGCGAGGCCAACGCCCGCCAGCTCGCGGCGCGGGCGCGGCGGCACGTCGAGGAGCGGCGTCCGCGCTTCGAGGCGTCGCGCGAGGCGCGCGCGGAGCTGGCCGACCGCTTCCTGGCGGCCGCGCGGGACGGTGACCTCGCCGGCCTGGAGGCGCTGCTGGCCGAGGACGTGGTGCTCCACGGCGACGGCGGCGGCAAGGCGCCCGCGCTGGCGCGCCCGATCCACGGCCGCGAGCGCGTGGCGCGCACCCTCATGGCCTGGGTGCGCGCCGCGCGGCGCATGGCGGGGGCCGCCGTGCGCCGCGCGGACGTCAACGGGAACCCCGGCCTGGTGCTCGCCGGCCCGGATGGCCGGCCGCTCGCCGTCTGGGCCATCGATGTCGCCGAGGGCCGCATCCAGGCCCTCAGCTCGGTCGTGAACCCCGACAAGCTGCGCCACCTCGGCCCGCTGGAGGGCCCGGTCTAGTCAGGCAGCTCGAAGGAGCCGCGCTTGACCTCGCCGGCCCGCCGGTAGGTGCTCATCACGACACCCGTGCCGGAGGTCGCCGCGCCGGCCAGCTCCAGCCCGGCCGGGACGGTCCCCTCCGCGAACAGGCGCTTCCCGGTTCCCAGCATGACGGGGAAGATCCAGAGGTCGAGCTCGTCGACGAGATCGTTCGCCAGCAGGGTCTGCACGAGGTCGCCGCTGCCGTAGACCCGGATCTCGCCGCCCGTGCCCGCCTTCAGGTCGGCCACCGCCTCGGCGACGTCGCCGTTCAGGAGGGTCGAGTTGTTCCACTCGACGGCCTCGAGCGTGCGCGAGGCGACGTACTTCGGCATGGCGTTCAGCTTGGCGGCGATGGGGTCGTCGCCGGTGACCCGCGGCCAGTGGGCCGCGAAGATCTCGTAGGTGCGGCGGCCGAGCAGGAGGGCGTCGGGGCGAAGCGCCCCCTCGACCGCCCGGCCGCCCAGCTCCTCGTCGAAGTGGGGGGCGACCCAGCCCCCGTGCTCGAACCCGCCCTCGGTGTCCTCGTTGGGGCCGCCCGGCGCCTGCATGACGCCGTCCACGGTCACGGACTCGGTCACGACCAGCTTGCCCATCTCGCACCTCCGGTCACTCGATCTCTTCCACCACCGCGACGAACGGGCGGCGGCAGGATCGACACGACGGGAGGCCCGCTACCCGAGCGCCTCCTGCGCCAGGGTGGCGACCTCGGTCGGGTTGGACCCGACGCGGACGCCGCGGGCCTCGAGCGCCTCCTTCTTCGCCTGGGCGGTCCCGCTGGAGCCGGTGATGATGGCGCCGGCGTGGCCCATCTGCTTGCCGGGGGGCGCCTGGAAGCCCGCGACGTAGGCGACGACCGGCGTCGACATGCTCGACGCGATGTAGTCGGCCGCCTCCTCCTCCTCGCTGCCGCCGATCTCGCCGACCATGACCACGAGGTCGGTGTCCGGATCGGCCTCGAAGCGCGCCAGGATGTCGATGAAGCCGCTGCCCACGACCGGGTCGCCGCCGATCCCCACCACCGTGCTCTGCCCGATGCCGAGCAGCCCGAGCTCCTTGGAGATCTGATACGTCAACGTGCCGCTGCGGCTGACGACGCCGACCCGGCCTGGCTCGAAGACCTGGGTGGGCATGATCCCCACCGTCGCCCGGCCGGGGCTGATGACCCCGGGGCAATTGGGACCGACGAGGGTCTTGTCGCCCCGCTTGAGCTGCGTGTAGACGCGGAGCATGTCGTGCGCGGGGATGCCCTCGGTGATGCAGACGACCAGGTCGACGCCGCTGTCGAGCCCCTCGAGGATCGCGTCGGCGGCGAAGCGCGGCGGCACGAACACCATGGCGGTGTTCGCGCCGGCCGC
>DATAGF010000050.1:0-9635 GCA_036257075.1 Miltoncostaeaceae bacterium | reverse complement strand
TCACGATCGCAAGCGGCGTGATCGCTTTGGCGCGAGCGCTCATTGAAGCGTTCACTCCTTTGGGAGATGTACGGAGACCGCTCCCTCAGGCGGATAAGGGCAATAACGAAAGCCTTGGGGGAGCGACCACGGCCGGGGGACAAGCCCCCGAGCGCGGGGGCAGTCTACGGCCGCGTCGGGCTTCGTGGCAAGTGTTGCATGTCCTGCAGCGACGCCCGTCAGGGCGTTGCAGGCTCGGCCCCGGCGGCCTCCCTGACGAGCTCCAGGAGCGCCGCCGCGAGGGCCTCCGGCGAGTGCCGCACGACCCGTCCCGCCTCGGCCATCTCCCCGGCCACGACCCGCACGCCGAGGGCCGTCAGGCGCTCGCGGTCGACGGCCACCGGCTCCTGCCCCTGGGCGGCGTAGGCGGCCGCCCCCTCGGGGTCGAGCGGCCCCTCGTGGACCACGATCGTGTCCACACCGCCGGGCACGGCCTCCAGCAAGCGCTCGAGGTGGTCGGCGGCGTCGAAGCCGTCGGTCTCGCCGGGCTGGGTCATGACGTTGCAGACGTAGGCCCGGCGGCCGCGCGCCTCCACGAGGGCCTGCGCCAGGCCTGGCACGGCGAGGTGAGGCAGCACGCTGGTGAAGAGGCTGCCCGGCCCCAGCAGGATCAGGTCGGCCTCTCGGATCGCCTCCAGGGCCGGCCCGTGCGCCGCCGGCTCCGGGTCGAGCCAGACCCTGCGGCAGGCGCCGCGGCCGGCCGCGATGCGCGTCTCGCCGCAGACCGCCTCGCCGTCCTCGCGCTCGGCCCAGAGCCGGATCTGCTCCAGCGTGGACGGCAGCACCCGCCCGCGGATCTTCAGCACCCGGCTGCACTCCTGCACCGCGAGGTCGAAGCTCCCGGTGACCTCTGCGAGCGCGGCGAGGAAGAGGTTGCCGAAGGGGTGGCCGGACAGGTCGCCGTCGGCGAAGCGGTGCTGGAAGAGGCGGCCGAGCAACGACTCGTCGTCGGCGAGCGCCACCAGGCAGTTGCGGATGTCCCCCGGCGGCAGCACCCCCAGCTCGCGCCGCAGCCGGCCGGAGGAGCCGCCGTCGTCGGCCACGGTGACGATGGCCGCGATGTCCACCGGCGCGGGCTTGAGGCCGCGCAGGAGCGAGGCGAGCCCGGTCCCCCCGCCCAGGGCGGCGATCCGCGGGGCGCGCCCGGCCGGGGCGCTCACGCGGCGGGCTCCTCGACGGACTCCGGGGCCCCGGCCCGCGCGATGTCGCGGTGGGAGATGCTCACGTCGAAGGCGGCGGCGTAGCGGCGGCGCAGCATCTCGGTGATCGTGACGCTGCGGTGGCGGCCCCCGGTGCAGCCGATCCCGATCACCACGCTGGTCTTGCCCTCCTCCTCATAGGCCGGCAGGAGGAAGTCCAGGAGCGCCTCCAGCCGGGCCATGAACTCGGCCATGCCGGGCGAGGCGCGGACGAAGTCGGCGACCGGGCGGTCGAGGCCGGTGAACGGTCGCAGCTCAGGCACGTAGTGGGGGTTCTGCAGGAAGCGAACGTCCAGCAGGAGGTCGGCGTCGCGCGGGACCCCGTGCTTGTAGCCGAAGGAGACGAACTGCGCGCGGAGCCGCGAACGCCCCTGGGCCGAGAGGAGCGTCTCGGCCACGCGCCGCCGCAGGTCCCAGACCGACAGGCCGGTCGTGTCGATGACGACGTCGGCCCGCTCGCGCACGTCCTCGAGCTCGGCCCGCTCGCGCTCGATGCCGTCGGACACCGTCCCCGCTCCCGAGAGCGGGTGGGGCCGGCGGGTCTCGCGGAAGCGATTGATGAGCGTCTCGTCGGAGGCCTCCAGGAAGACCACCCGCGGCCGGGTTCCCGCCGCCTCCTCGACGCGGACCAGCACGGGCTCCAGGTCCTTGAACCAGACCCCGCCCCGCACGTCGCAGACGACCGCGGCCCGCTCGACCCGGGAGCCCTCGAGCAGGAAGAGGTCGGCGAGCGCCGGCAGCAGGCCCGGGGGCAGGTTGTCGACGCAGAACCAGCCCGCGTCCTCGAAGGCGCCCATCGCCTGGCTCTTGCCGGCCCCGCTCATGCCGGTGATGACGGTCAGCTCCACTGATCCCCGTTCGCCGCCCCGGCCACGGCGGCCTGCTCGCTCGGCGAGGCGGTCTTGTGCAGGTGGTCGTAGACGTCGCGCGCGACCTTCGGCGGCACGCCGGGGACGGCCGCCAGCTCGTCCCGGGTGGCGGCCAGGAAGCGCTCGGTCGAGCCGAAGTGGCGCAGCAGCGCGGCCTTGCGCGCCGGCCCCACGCCGGGCAGCGCGTCGAGGACGCTCTCGGTCATGCCGCGCCCGCGCCGCCCGCGGTGGTGGCGCAGCGCGAAGCGGTGGGCCTCGTCGCGCACGTGCTGCAGGACGCGCAGCGCAGCCGAGCCCTCGGGCAGCAGCAGCGGGTCGGGGATGCCGGGGCGGTAGACCTCCTCGAGGCGCTTGGCGAGGCTGACCACCGGGACGTCCTCGACGCCGGCGTCGCGCATGCCGGCGAGGGCCGCAGAGAGCTGGCCCTTGCCGCCGTCGATCACGACCAGCCCCGGACGCGCCGCGAAGGAGGCGTCGTCCTCGCCGGCGTCGCCGAGGCGCGAGAAGCGCCGCCGGACGGCCTCGCGGATGCGGGCGAAGTCGTCGCTGCCCGCCTCGTCGCGCATCGTGAAGGTGCGGTAGTGCGCCTTGGCCGGCGCGCCGCCCTCGAAGACCACCATCGACGCCACCCCGTAGGTCTCGCCGAGGTTCGAGATGTCGTAGGCCTCGATGCGCGCCGGCGGGGCGGGGAGGTCGAGCTTGCCCTGGAGGTCGGCGAGCGCCTCGCGCCGGCGGCCGCGCGCCTGCTCGTGACGGCGCCGGTCCTGGTCGAGGGCGAAGCGGGCGTTGCGCTCGGCGAGCTCGGCCAGCTTGCGCTTGTCGCCGCGTGCCGCCGCGCGGACCTCGACGCGCCCGCCGCGCCGGTCGGCCAGCAGCGCCTCGAGCGCCTCGGCCGCGCCGCTCTCCCGGGAGACGACGACCAGCGGCGGGATGGCGAGCGCGAGCGAGTAGAACTCGTAGGCGAACTGCACGAGGACCGTGTCCTCGTCCTCGGCCCCGGCGGCGTCGAGGAAGAACGACTGCCGGTCCTGCAGCACCCCGTCCCGCACCTGCAGCACCTGGACGTTGGCCGAGTCGCCTTCCAGCGCCACGCCGAGCACGTCGGCGGTGCCGACCGAGTCGGCGTGGGCGAACTGGCGCTCCATCAGGTGGCGCACCGCGGAGAGGCGGTTCCGGATGACGGCCGCCCGCTCGAACTCCTGCTCCGCCGCCGCCGCGCGCATCTCCTCCTCGAGCTCCTGCTCCAGCCCACGGTAGCGGCCCGACAGGAAGTCGATGATCTGGTCGATCAGCGCGCGGTAGTCCTCCTTCGAGATGTAGCCCACGCACGGCGCCAGGCAGCGCTTGATGTGGTAGTCGAGGCAGGGGATGCCCGACGGCCGGCCGGGCTCCGGCCCCTCGCAGGGGCGGCTCGGGAAGATGCGCCCGATCAGGCTCAGCGTGTCGCGGACCTTGTAGGCGTTCGAGAACGGCCCGAAGTAGAGCCGGTCGCGGCGGTGGCGCTCGCGCGTGAAGTAGACCCGCGGGTACTCCTCGTCGAGGCTGATCGCGATGTAGGGGTAGCTCTTGTCGTCGCGCAGCCGGACGTTGAATGGCGGCCGGTGCAGCTTGACCAGGTTGGCCTCGAGGATCAGGGCCTCGCTCTCCGACGAGGTCACGAACACCTCGACCCGTGCGACGCGCTCGACCATGTCGGCCAGCTTCGGGTGGAGCCCGGCTCGCGGGCGGACCGCCACCTCGGCGGGGACCTCCTCGTCCGGCCGCAGGGGGGCCTGGAAGTAGGACAGCACCCGCCGGCGCAGCGACTTGGCCTTGCCCACGTAGAGCACGCGGTCGGCGGCGTCGCGGTACGTGTAGACGCCCGGGCCCGTCGGGATGCCCGCGAGCTGCTCGCGGAGGGAGGTGGCGTCCGGCACGGTCCCTCCGAGTATAGGAGCGCCGGTAAGGGCGCCGACCCGCCCACGCCCGTCGGGCACCGGCCCCGGCGAGCCGCCTCAGCGCCGGGCGGCGGTGACGCGCGTGACGTACCCGCTGCGCCTGCCGGTCTGGGCCGCCACGTAGTAGACGGCGCCGCGGCCGATGAAGATCTGCCCCACCGACGGCCTGGTCCCCTTCACCCTGACCCGGGCCAGCTCGCCGCGCGCCTGCGATGTCGCCACGAGGCAGCCTGGGCCGATCAGCGCCAGCGCCAGCACCACCGTCAGGCCGGCGATCGCGCGGTACGGCGTCACCCAGGTCATGCTCGCGCTCACCCCTCCCCGTGCGGCCCCCCGGCGGGAGCGGCGAGCCTATGGCTGCCCCGCGCCGGCGGTCAATCCGCGCCAGCTCACGGGTCGGCTCAGACGAAGCGGTCGCCTGCGCGCAGCAGGACCACCTCTCCCCCGAGCGGCGCGGCCAGACCGCCGGCCCCTCCCGCGAGGGCCATCACCCGGGCGACGTAGGCCTGGGTCTCGCGGAAGGGCGGCACGCCGCCGTACCGGCGCACCGCCCCGGGCCCGGCGTTGAAGGCGGCCAGCGCCAGCGGCACCGAGCCGAAGGCGCGCAGGTGGGCGCCGAGCAGGCGCGCGGCCGCGGGGATCGCCTGCCCCGGGTCGAAGGGGTCGCGGACGCCCAGGCCCGCCGCCGTCGCCGGCATCAGCTGGGCGATGCCGCGCGCGCCGGCCGGGCTGACGGCCCGCGGGTCGAACCCCGACTCGGCGCGCAGGAGCGCCGCAAGGAGCGCCGGCGCGACGCCGTTGGCCGTCGCCGCGGTCGCGACGGCCGCCCGGTACCGCTCCGGAACCCAGCCCGGGACCCCGGCCGCCGAGGGCCGGCCGCCGGACGAGCGGCCAGGCCCGAGAAGGGCGTTCGAGGGTCCGCAGCCCGGGAGGTAGCCCCAGTGCCAGGGCTCCCAGGAGTAGCGCTGGACGAACCCGAAGCGCGCCCCGTTGCGCGAGAGCCACGCGTACGCGCCGCCGCCGCCGTTGTGCATGTTGAGGTCGAGCTCGGTCGCGTCGCGGTGGCGGCTGCGCCCCGGCGGCGCCACCCACTTGGGGTCGGGGTGCCGGGCGAACAGGGCCGCCTGCTCGGCGTCGCTGCGGAAGCCGCTGACCACGACGAGGTCGACGCCGGCCGCGTTGGCCGCGGCGTCCATCAGGTCGAAGGCGGCGGCGACGGCCGGGCACATGGGCTTCCCGTCGCGGTAGACCAGGGGCCCGGAGTAGCCGCCGCCGGTCGCCCACCCGGTCGGCCCGCCCGCGACGGGCTCGGGCGCGAGCAGGCCGGCGCGCGCGACCGCCCGCACCCGCGCGCCGCGGGGGCCGGGGGCGCTGACGGTGACCTCCACGGCGGTCGGCGGCCAGGATCCGCCGGGGAACGCCACCGCCTCGACGCGCGCGCCGCCCGGGCGGGCCGCCTCGCCCGCGACGGCCGCGAGGCGAGCGCGCCAGAGGCCGCTCCGCTCCGAGCCGGCGAGCGCCACCTCGCCGAGCCGCCCCCGCAGCTCGCGCGCCGCCGAGACGGCCGCCACGTCGGCGCCGGTCTGGGCGCGCGCCGCCGAGAGCTGGACCCGTCCGAGGGCGAACAGGGCGGCGGCGCCGAGCAGGACGAGCAGGCCGAGCGCGAGCGTCAGCGGCAGGGCCTGGCCCCGTTGAGCGTCGGCCCCGCTCACGGGAGCCGGATCGCCGCCCGCGCGACCACCCGCAGCCCGGCGGTGCCGGGGAGCAGGGCGGGGACGCGCTCGCTCGTCGACACCAGCGCGGTCCTCCCGGCCGCGCCGGCCGCATTCAGGGCCTCGAGCCGGACCCGCTGCTCGGCGCGGAACCCGGCCGCCAGGACGCCGGCGAGCTGCCAGGCGAGCAGGCCCGCGAGGACGAGGACCGGGACCGCCGCCAGCAGCTCGACCGCCGCCTGGCCGGCCTGACGCGGGCGCTCCCTCACCGCATGGCCGCCTCGGCGGCGACGCCCGTCGCCGGCAGGAAGGGCAGGACGGCCGGCACGCCGACGCGGACGCGCACGCGGCGGGCGTCGGCGTCCACCCTGGCGCCCCGCGCGTAGCGGCCGGGCAGGGCGGCGAGCGCCGCCGCGCGCGCCGGCGCGCCGACCTCGGCCGCGCGGGCCCCGGCTCGCGCCGCCCCGCCCGCGACCGTCCACGCGTACCCGGCGACCGCGAGCTGCCAGCCCAGCAGCGCCGCCAGCACCAGCGCCGGCAGGACGGCGATCAGCTCGAGGGCGGCCTGTCCACGCTGGTCGCGGCGGCGGCGGGGCATGGGCCCACGCTAGGTGGGCCCATGTGACGGATCAGCGCGCGGTCGTGCCGGAGGCGCGCCGGGCGCGTGACGCCGAGCTGCGGATCAGGCCAGATGGGGCTCCAGCTCGCGCCGCAGCTCATCGGCCGACAACGGCTCGCCCTCGTTGAGCCGCGCGAGGGCCGAGGTGATGATCGTCCGGCCCTCCTTGCGCGACGACTCCGCCAGGAACCCCGACAGGAAGCTCTCGCCGGCGAGGCAGCGATTGAGCTCCGTGTCGCGGTTGTGGTCGTTCAGCTCGGTGAAGTACACGACCCGGTAGCGGCGGTCGTAGCCGCCCTCGCGGTAGACCTCGAACATGATCTTGGCCGAGGCGCGCGCCGCCTGGTCAACCGGCGCCAACCGTCACCTCCTCGCCGCGCCCGGCCTCCTCGCGCAGCCGGCGCTCGAACTCCGCCAGGCGCTCCTCCAGCTCGCGCCGCTTCTCGGCGTCGCGGACCATGTCCTCGCGGTAGCGGTCCAGGAAGTACCCGATCGTTTCGACGCGGATCTTGATCGAGCCCGTGGGCTTGTTCTCGTCGATGTCCTTGAAGCAGAAGTACGGCGTGCCCGACTTCTGCACGACCTCCTCGACGGTCGCGTAGATCGGGGCGTCGTGGCCGCACTTGAAGGACGACAGCTCCAGCGCGACCAGGTTGGGGTGGCGGGCCGTGTACTTGGCCGCCCACACCTTGCGGCTGGTGTTCTCCGAGTACGAGTTCTTCCACACGTCGGAGATGTCCATCGGCTCTGAGATGCGCCCGGCCTCGACGTCCTCGCCGAAGAGGCGCCAGACGATGTCGTCGTCGATGGGCAGGCTGTCCTGGGTGAAGGCGGGGTAGCCGATCTTCTGGAACTCGTCGAGGATCTCGTGGCAGATGCCCGGGTCGTTGTGGTACGGCCGGGCCAGCACCACCACGCCGAGCCGGTCCTCGCGCTCGAGCTCCTCGAGCGTCTCGCGGGCCGCCGCGCGCAGGTCGCGCTCGAAGCCCTCGAGCGCGGCGTAGCCGGCCTCCACCGCCCGGTGGTGCTCCTCGCGCGTGAGCCCGAGGATGCCCTGCCAGTCCTCCCACATCTGCTTCTCGAACAGCCGCGGCTGGTCCACGTTGACGAACGTGTCCAGGTAGCGGACGCCCATCTCGGCGAAGAGGTCGCTCTCCTTCGTGAACGCCGCCTTCACCGCCTCGGGCGTGGCCGTCACGGTCGGGCAGGCCCGGCACCCCTGGGTCTTGGCGAGGGGCGAGGGCAGCGCGTCGATCATCGGGAAGAAGATGACGTCGAGCGGCTTCTTCGCGTGGGCCTTGTACAGCAGGTCGTGCACGTGGGGGATGCCGACCTTCGAGGGGAAGCAGGGGTCGATGGCGCCCCGCTTGGCGCCCGACTTGTAGAGCTCCTCCGAGGTGAAGCCCGAGTAGACGAGGTTCTGGGGTGGCACCCCGAGGCTCTCGAAGTAGGCCGAGAACAGCGGGTTGAGCGAGTACTGGTTCAGCACCCGGGGGATGCCGATGCGCAGCGACTCGCGCTTGGACAACAGGACGTTGCGCTCCTTCTGCGCCCGTGTGAGCGGCCGGCGGATGTGCGGGTCGGCCACCTTCGGCGGGTTGGTGCTGCGCCAGACGGCCTCGGCGGCGATCTGGAGGAAGTTGGGGTAGGCCTCCTTGTTGGAGTCCATGCCCTTCTTGATCACCCGCATCGCGTCCACGTCCTCCACGAGGCCGCGCTCGCACGAGTTGCCGACGATCAGGCGCCGCACGCCCGGCTTGAGCGGGATCTTCGACGGCCGCTCGGAGTCGTCGATGTCCGACCCCTCCACGGTGACGTCGATGAACGTGCGCAGGCACTTGTTCTTGCAGAAGAAGCAGCGCGTGTCCTCGTTGCGGTGGGTGATAAACGAGATGTCGCGCACGCCCTCCATCCCGATGAACTGCGTCTCGCGGCCGTTCTGCCACAGGCGGACGGCCTCGATGGCGGCCCCGATCGCGCCGGACTCGCCGCAGTGCTCGTGCACGCGCACCCGTGCCGTCGTGTCCTTGCCGGCGAAGCGCGATTCGATGAAGTCGACCTGCGCCTTGACGGCCGCCAGGTTGTGCTGCGTGCCGCCCTGCAGCACGAAGTTCGTGCCCAGGGAGGCCAGGTTCGGGATCTGGGAGACGTAGAGCCAGATGTTCTTCGGCAGCACGGCGGCGAGGCCGGCCATGATCTCCTGCGGCTGCCAGCCCTGGCGCTGGAAGTCGACGATGTCGGACTGCATGAAGACGGCGCAGCCGTAGCCGAAGGTGGGCATCGTCTCCGCGGAGAAGGCGATATCGGCGTACTCCTTGACCGAGAAGCCGAAGCCCTCGGCCGTGGACTGCAGGAAGTAGCCGTTGCCGGCGGAGCACTGGGTGTTGAGCTTGAAGTCCTTGACCTGGCGGTTCTTCAGGATGATCAGCTTGATGTCCTGGCCGCCCACGTCGCAGATGACGTCGGTGTCGGGGTAGAAGGCGAGCGCCGACTCGGTGTGGGCCACGGTCTCGACCAGGGCCACATCGGCCGCGAGGGTGTCCCTGAGGATGTCCTTGGCGTAGCCGGTGGTGCCGATGCCCATGACCTTCAGGGTGGCCCCCTGGGCCTGGACCTTGGCCTCGATGTCGGAGAGCACCTCCTGGGTGTCCACGATGGGGTTGCCCTTTGAGAGCTGGTAGCTCTTCACCAGGACGTTGCGGTCCCTGTCGAGCAGGGCGGCCTTGGTGGAGGTGGAGCCGCCGTCCAGGCCGATGAACCCCTCCACGACCTCGCCGGGGGTGAAGACGGCCTCCTCGAACACGGGCGGGCGGTAGCGCTCCTTGAAGGCCTTGAGCTCCGCCGGGTCCTCCGCGAGGCCCTTGCCGCCGGCGGCCTGCTTCTCCTCGAGCCGTCCCACGTCGATGTAACGGCGCAGGTTCTCGGTGCCGCGGTAGACGCCGACGCCCTCCTCCTCGGAGAGGCCGAACTGCACGGCCCCGATCGCGGCGAAGTACTGGGCGCTCTCCGGGACGCGGATCAGCTCCGTGGGGTCGACCCCATCCGGCAGCGGGGTCTTGCGCTCCTTCCAGATGATGGGGATGGCGTGGCGCCAGGCCTCCACCATGCCCCGGATAAACGTGTTCGGGCCGCCGAGCAGCAGGACGTGCGGGCGCAGGGTGTTGCCGCGCGTCAGCACGGAGATGTTCTGGCCCACGATCGCGTCGAACAGGGACGCCATGAGCTGGTCCGGCGGCACGCCCATCTTCTGGAGCGAGTTG
>DATAGF010000007.1:0-2152 GCA_036257075.1 Miltoncostaeaceae bacterium | reverse complement strand
CGCCCGCTCGACCTCCCGCCGGGGCGCCCGGAGCAGGAGGTCGCCGCGCACCTGGCCGACCTCGCGGCCCGCAACACCTCGGCGGACGACGAGATCACCTTCCTCGGCGGCGGCATGTACGACCACTACGTGCCGGCGCTGATCGACTCGATCCTGGCCCGGTCGGAGTTCCTCACGCCCTACACGCCCTACCAGCCCGAGATCTCCCAGGGCGGCCTGCAGGTGATGTTCGAGTACCAGACGGCGATCAGCGAGCTGACGGGCCTGCCGGTCTCGAACGCCTCGCTCTACGAGGGCCCCTCGGCGGTGGGCTCGGCGGCCTACCTCGCCAAGCTGGCCAACGGCCGCGGCGAGATCGTGGTCTCGCGGGGCGTCCACCCGCACAGCCGCGAGACGCTGGCCACGCTCGCGCCCGGGTACCGCCAGCGTGTGGTCGAGGCGCCGCTGCGCGACGGGGTCACCGACCCGGCTGAGCTGGCCGCGCTGGTCGGGCCGGACACGGCGGTCGTGATCGTGCAGCAGCCCAACTTCCTCGGCGCCGTCGAGGACCTCGAGCCGCTGATCGCGACGGCCCGCGGGGCGGGCGCCCTGGCCGTCGTGGCCTGCGACCCGCTGCCGCTGGCGCTGCTGCGTACGCCCGGCGAGCTCGGCGCCGACGTGGCGGTGGGCGAGGGACAGTCGCTGGGCAACCGCCTCGACTACGGCGGCCCGTCCTTCGGCTTCATGGCCGCCCGCGAGGAGCACCTCCGCCGCATGCCCGGGCGCATCGCCGGCGAGACCCGCGACGTCGACGGCCGGCGGGGGTTCGTGCTGACCCTCCAGACGCGCGAGCAGCACATCCGGCGCGAGCGGGCGACCCACAACATCTGCACCGCCCAGGTGCTGAACGCCCTCGCCGGGGTCGTCTACCTCTCGTGGCTCGGCAAGCGAGGCGCCGTGGAGCTGGCCGAGCTGATGCTGCGCCGGGCCGACTACGCGCGGACGACCCTCGCCGCCCTCCCCGGCGTGCGGGCCCTGCACGAGCAGCCGATCGCCCGCGAGTTCGCGCTGGCGCTCGAGGCGCCCGTCGAGGCGGTGATCGAGCGCTGCGCCGCCGAGGGGGTCAACCCGGGCCTGGCGCTCGGGCCCCACTATCCGGAGCACCCGGACGGGCTGCTGGTGGCCATCACCGAGCGCCGCAGCCGGGCCGACATCGACCGGCTGGCCGACGTGCTCGGCCGCGCCATGGCGGCGGAGCGCGCCGCTCGCCCCGCCGTCGGCACCGGGGCGGTCGCGTGAGCGTCGCCGTGCAGACCCCCCAGCAGCGCGAGGCCGCCACGACGATCTACGAGCGCTCGCGCCCCGGGCGGCGCGCCTTCGTCGCGCCCGCCCTCGACGTCCCCGAGCGCCCGCTCGGCGAGCTGCTGCCGGCGCGGCTGCGCCGCGACGCGCCCGCCGAGCTGCCCGAGGTGGCCGAGCCGGAGATCGTGCGCCACTACAACCGGCTCAGCAAGCGCAACTTCGACCTGGACACCGGCTTCTACCCGCTGGGGTCGTGCACGATGAAGCACAACCCCAAGCTCCACGAGCGGGTCGCTGCCCTGCCCGGTCACGCGCGCCTCCACCCCTTCCAGGCGCCGCGCCGCGCCCAGGGGGCGCTTGAGCTGATGTGGCACCTCGAGCGGGCACTCGCCGAGGTGTCGGGCCTGCCGCACGTGTCGCTCCAGCCGAGCGCCGGCTCCCACGGCGAGCTGGCGGGGGTGCTGCTCACGCGCGCCTACCACGCCGACCGCGGCGACGACCGCACGCTGGTGCTGACGCCGGACACGGCCCACGGCACCAACCCGGCCACGGTGACGATGGCGGGCTACGAGGTTGTGAAGGTCGGCACCTCGCCGTCGGGCGGCGTGGACCTGGAGGACCTGCGCCGCAAGACCGACGACCGGGTCGCCTGCCTCATGCTCACCAACCCCAACACGCTGGGGATCTTCGACCCGAACATCGAGGAGATCGCCCGCAGCGTCCACGAGGCGGGGGCGACCCTCTACTACGACGGCGCGAACCTCAACGCGGTCATGGGCATCAGCCGCCCGGGCGACATGGGCTTCGACATCGTGCACTTCAACCTGCACAAGTCGTTCACCCAGCCGCACGGCGGGGGCGGCCCGGGCGC
>DATAGF010000087.1:0-10045 GCA_036257075.1 Miltoncostaeaceae bacterium | reverse complement strand
GGTCGACCACGTCGGCGATCGCCCGGACGACGAGGTCAGGGTCGCTGCGGTGGACGAGGTGGTCGCCCGACTCGGCGTGTAGGTGAATGCTGTGCTCCGACAGGAGAGCCAGCTCTGCTTGGAGCTCCTGCCAGACGGCCTCGGCCTCCCGAGGCCAGGGAGACGCATCCTCGGCGCCTCTGGTGATAACGGTCAGAGGGAACCATCCAAGGCTGCCGGGTGTGCCATCAACCACGCGGGACACCTCCGCGGCCACGCTCGAGCGACTCCAGGTCCTCCAGGCTGAGCATGACGGCGGCCGGACGGCCGTGCTTGGTGATGACCACTCGGCCGTGCTCGTGTTCGAGGCGGTCAACGACCTCTGACAGGCGGTTCTTGACCTCGGCGAGTGGCACATGCTCAGCAGGCGTCATGGCTATAGGTATGGCTACATCCGGCGTGCCTCCGCAAGCGACCGACACGAGCGGTGTTGAGCCGCCCCACACGGCTGCATCGCGGGGTGCCTCTCAGTTGTCCGCATCGCAGCAACTGAGGTTCCTGCGTTGTCGCGGACTCCGGGTAGGCTCTCGCACCATGCTGATGGAGCCATTCGCCACCGAGGAATCGGCCGCTCCGGTCACGGATGCGCGGAGTGACAACGGGCAGGCGCCTGCTGTCGTGGCCTCGCTCGCGACCGCTCCGGTGGAGGCCCAGCAGGAGCAGGGGCAGGCCGCTGGGCCGCTGCCCGCCGCCGAGGTGCGGGCCTTCCATGAGCGGCTGGTGGAGCCTGGCGAGCGGGACCGGCTGCGGGCGTTGCTGGTGACGACGACCGAGCGGGCCGACCGGCACCTGGCGATCCTGTCGGCGATGGTGACGGCGCGGGCGGCGTACCAGCCGCAGCTACGGACCGAGGAGCTGCTGGCGATGCTTCCGGCGGCCGAACTGGAGCTGGACTTCGACCGGTTGGTCGACGCGCTGGACGCGCTCAAGGCGATGGGGTGCGTGGACTGGGCGCCCGACACACGGCACGTGACCCGCAAAGAGGACATGTACCGGCGCCGAGCGCAGTGGTACCTGACAGCGGTCGGCGTGGCGGCCCACGACGCGGCGCAGGCGGTGCTCGCGGCGGTCGAGACGGCGGGAGGTTTGCGGGCGCGGCTGTTCGAGGGGATGGGACGCAACCTCGAACTGCTGTTGGCGGCGGTCCGGGCGGGGGACGCCGCCGGCGTGTACGGCCTGCTGCGCTCGCTCGACACCGATCTCCGCGACCTCACCCGGTCGGCGCAGGACTTCTCGACCCGGCTGGCGGAGTTGACCCGTGGGGCCGACCTGGACGCGGCGGTGTTCCTGGATTGCAAGGAGCTGCTCCTCTCCTACCTCTCCACCTTCTCCGACGACCTCTACCGCTACCGGCGGCGCATGGCGGCCACCGCCGGGGCGATCGCCGCCGAGGGCGTGGACCGGCTGGTCGAGCTGGCGGCGGCCGGCGACGACGGGGCCGCGGCCGCGCTCGGGCTGGGCAGCGACCTGCGGGCGAGCTGGCGGACCCGCTGGACGGGGCTGGAGCGCTGGCTCACCCCTGCGGACGGGTGGCCGTCCGGGCTCGACGAGCTGTTCGCCGCCACCACCCAGGCGGTGCGAGACGTGCTGGCGCAGATCCGGCGCCTTTCCGAGGCGGACAGCCGCCCGGTGGATCGGACCTCTGAGCTGGTGGCGCTGGCGCGCTGGTTCCACCGATGTGACCGCGACGCCGACGCGCACGCCCTGTTCGACGTGGCCTTCGGGCTGGGCCGCACGCCTCGCGTGAGCGGCCTGCCGTCCGATCCGACCGCGACCGGCCCGCGTGCCTCCTGGTGGAGCGCCGAACCGGTCGAGATCGCGGTGTCGCTGCGCGAGCGCGGCCAGTCCAGCACGCCGGGCAAGACAGCACGCGCCGTGGACTTCTCCGGCCAGCGGGAGGCGCTCGCGGCAGAGGCCGAGGCCGCTGAGCTGGCGCGAGCCGAGGCCGCGGCGGGCCTCGCCAGCGAGCCGCTCGCCGGGAGGGTCCTCTCCCGAGCGGAGCTGGAGCTGCTGCTCGGCCTGGTGGACGAGTGCCTGCTCGCGTTGCCGGCGGGTGACGGCGAGGCTGTGGCGCATGCCGCCGCCGAAGGGGTCACCGTCCTGGTCCGGCCCGACCCCGCGGCCTGCACCGTACGGAGCGTGGACGGCGACCTGGTCTTCGAGGGGTTGGTCGTGGAGGTGGTGCCGGCATGAGTCCCGCCAGGTTCGCCTCCATGCTGGACCCGATCGAGCTGGAGGAATTCCAGGAGGCGGCCCGCACGCTGCTGGCGCACCCGCTGGTCACGACCTCCTACCCGAACCCCGAGACGCTGCCGCGGGTGCGCCGCTGGGAGACGACGCTGCGCAACGAGTTCGAGCGCCTCACCCGTTGGCGGCTCGAGATGGCGCCGACCTGCGCCAGGCTGGTGCAGCGCCGGGTCGAGCCGTCGCCGCGGCGGCCGGCGATGGTGACCGCCGCCGGTGGCGAGCGCCTACCGAGGCCGTTCGGGCGCCTCGACTACGTGCTGCTGTGCCTGGTGCTCGCCGCGCTCCACAGCGAGGGCGGCCAGACCACCATCCGGCGGCTGGTCGAGGGCGTCATGCGAGTCCGCGCCGGCGACGAGAGCATCCCGGTCGACTTCGGCCGCATCGAGTACCGCCGCGCGTTTGTCCACACGGTCGGCTACCTGGAGCGATTGGGCGTGCTGCGGACCGCGCCCGACGGCGAGACGGTCGCCTTCATCGACGACGAGGAGGCCGACGCGCTGTACACGATCGACCACGACGCCGCGCGGCGCATGCTCGGCGCGACCCCGGCCTGGATCGACCCGCAGCGGGGCCTGGAGCAGTTCGGCGAGGAGCGGTACCCGCCTGGCGCCGGCGACGCGCCGCTGCGCCACCGCCTGGCCCGCCGCATGCTCGACGAGCCCGCGGTCTACCACGACGAGCTGCCCGCCGACGAGCACGACCATCTCGCCGAGCGCCGCGCGCGCCTGATCGGCGACCTGGAGCGCCTCACCGGCTGCGAGGTCGAGGTGCGCGCCGAAGGGCTCGCCCTGATCGACTCCGCCGGTCAGCCGCGCCTGAACGACCAGCCGTTCCCCGGCACCGGGGTCGTCAACAACGTCGCCCTGCTGCTCGCCGACGCGCTGGTCGCCGAGCCCGCCGGGCAGGGGCAAGTAGCGGGGCGGCTCCCTGTCGGCCGGCGGGTCCCGCCGCAGGCGGTCGCGGCGGCGTGGGCGGGCATCGTCGCCGAGCACCGCGACCGCTTCACCGTCGCCTACCAGGCCGACCCGGACGCGCTGCTGGCCGCCGCGCTGGCATTGCTGGAGCGACTCGGGCTGACGGTCCAGCCCGGCCCGGAGGAACCACCTGGCACCGTCGTGCTCCGCCCGCTCGCGGCCCGCTTCCGCCCCGGCGCGTCGCCCACGCCGGGGCGCCGCCGGCGCGCCAGCCAGAGGAGGCGCTGATGGCCATCCTGCTCGATCATGGCGGCGATGGCGCCGGTGGCGCCGCGCCCAACGGTCAGGCCGGGCCGCGGGTGGAGCGCCGGCCTGACCGGTTCCGCCCGACCCGGGCCGGGCTACGCAACGTCTGGGAGTACGACGACACGGTCTTCCACTTCGCCGGTGGCCGGGTGATCTTCCGTGGCCCCAACGGGTCGGGGAAGTCCAACGCGCTGGCGCTGCTGTTCCCGTTCGTGCTCGACGGCCGCGCCGGCGCGACCTATATGGACCCCCATGGCGGCGGCCGCAACCTCAAGTCCCTGCTGCTGTGCCAGCGCCGCGGCGACGGGCCGCGCCGCTACGAGTTCGAGTCGCGGGTCGGCTACGTCTGGCTGGAGCTGTGCCGCGACACCCCGACGGGGCCGCGCTTTGTGACCATCGGCGCCGGCGCGCGGGCGACCAGCGCCCGTGACGCGGAGACGTGGTTCTTCGTCACCGACCGCCGCGTCGGCGTCGACCTCGACCTGGTCCCCGGGGGCATTCCGCTCACCCGTGGCGGCCTGATCGCGGCGCTCGGCGACCGTCTGCCGCCGCCGGTGGACGCCAACGCGGCAGCCACACCGGCGGCCGCACCACCACCGCCACCGCCGGGCGACGGGCTGGACGAGGACGCCGCCGATGCCGACGACGTGCCAGACGACGAGCTGGAAGGCGACGTGGCGGCCCCTGGCCAGCCGGGGCGACGCGGCCGGCGCCGGCTGGTCAGCGCCTGCGTGTTCGACACCATCGAGGAGTACCAGGGGGTCGTCGACCGGGTGCTGTTCGGCGTGGGGGTGGACCGCCTGCGCAAGCTGGTCAACCTAGTGCTGGTGCTGCGCCGTCCGCACCTGGCCAAGCAGCTCGACCTGGACGGGTTGTCGGCGTCGCTGTCGGAGGCGCTCAGCCCGCTCGCCGACGAGGTGATCGAGACGGTCGCGGCCGCGTTCGAGGACCTGGACCGCATCCGGGCACGGCTGAAGGAGCTGCGGGCCGCGGTCGCCGCGGTCAATGAGGCGCTGCCGTGGTACCGCGACTACCTGCGTACCGAGGCGCGCGCCCGCGCGCTCGGCCTGGTCGCCGCCGAGCGGGTGACGCTCGCCGCCAGGCGCGAGCACCAGCAGGCCGAGCACGATCGCAGTGCCGCGGCCGCGTTCGTGCTCGAGCTGGAGCAGGCTCAGGAGGCGGCGAGGGTCGAGCAGCGTCACGCCGCTGGGCACCTGCGCGGCCTGGAGCAGTCGGCCGAGTACAGGGCGGTCCTCGCCCTCGACGACCTGGCCGCCCTGGTCTCCTCGCGCGAGGTGGCGGCGCAGGCGGCCGAGAACGGGCTCGCCGAGGCCGAGCAGGACGCCGACCGCGCCGCCGACGAGCACCAGCGCGCCGCCGAGGATGCGGAAGCGGCCGCCGGGGTGCTGGCCGAGCGCGCCCACGCGCTGGCCACCGCGGCGATCGCCGCCGGGATCGGCGCCGGCGAGGGCGTGGGCGCCGTGCCCCACCTGACCGATCCCGACCGTATCGACCTGTCCGGCTTCGACCCCGACGACCTGCGCCGCCGCCTCGACGCGGCCGGCCGCCAGCGCGCCGCCGAGCTCCGGCGTGTCCAGCAGGCGATCGACCGGGCGCGCCGCGCCGAGGACGCCCTGGCGGCCGCCCGCCGCCGCGAGGCCGAGGCGGAAGAGCACCTGCGAGCGGCGCTTGGCCGCCGCCGAGCCGCGGCGGAGGCGGTCGACGCGGCCCGGGCGGCGCTGGCGGCGAGAATCGCCGCCTGGACCGAGACCGCTCGCGTGGACGCGAGCACCCGGTACGTGCCCGCCGACGCCGACCTCTCCCCCGTCGTCGAGACGCTGGCCGCCGATTCGGCGCCGCTCGCGCGGGCCGCCGTCGGCATGCTCGCCGCCGATCGGGACGAAGCCACCGCCGAGCGCCGTGACGCCCAGCGTCGCCGGGAGGACCTCGCCGACGAGGCTGCCGCGCTGTGCGCCGAGCGCGCACGAGTCGCCACCGAGGCCGACCACGACCGCGGCCCGCAGCGCGCCCAGACCCGACCCGCCGACCGCGCCGGCCGCGCTGGCGTCCCGCTGTTCGCGTGCTGCGACTTCGCTGACCACCTCGACACGGCCGATCGGGCGGGCCTCGAGGCCGCCCTGGAGGCGGCCGGGCTGCTGGACGCCTGGGTCTCGCCCGGCGGGCTCGCCGACCAGGACGCGCTCGATGCGTTCGCCGTCCCTGCCGGCGCCGTGCCGGACGGGCCGCGCCTGTCCGCGGCGCTGGTCCCCGCCCCAGCCCCGGACAGCGGCCTGGACGCGGCCACGGTCGCGGGCGTCCTCGACCGGCTCGCGCTCGGCAGCCTCCATCCCGCCGACGGGGTCGGCACCGACGGCCGTTTCCGCCTCGGCGTGCTCGCCGGCCGCTATGCCAAGGAGCACGCGGAATACATCGGCGCGGCGGCGCGCGCCGAGCGCCGCCGCCGCGAGCTGGCCCGCATCGACGCCGAGCTGGAGCGCCTGGCCGGCGAGCGGCAGGCGGCGATCGCCGCGGAGGCCGCCGCGGCTGAGCGGCTCGCCGCCCTCGACCGGCTCGTCGAGGGCCTTCCGCCCACTGACGCGCTCGCCGCGGGACTGCGCGAGCTCGATCGGGAGACCGGCGCCGTCCGGACCGCCGAGGACTCCCTGGAGCAGGTCCGCCGCGCCGCCCGCGCGGACTCCGAGCGGCTGCGGCAGGCCGAGGCCGCACGGGACGCGGCCGCCAGGGCCGCCGGCGTGGTCGCGGTCGCCGAGCGGCTGGAGGCGGTCGGCGAGGCGCTGGAGGAGCTCGCCGCTCTGGGCCGCGACGCGGTCGACGCGGCCCGCGCCCGGCTGTCGGCGCTCGGCGCACGCGACCGGGCGGCCGCGCGGCTCGCGGAGCTGGAGCGCCGCCGCGGCTCGCGCGCCGGGGACGCCCGCGCCGCGCGGGAGCGGCTCGCCGAGGACGCCGCCCGGCTGGAGGCGGTCCGGGCCTCGCTCAGCGGCAGCCCGGAGGAGATCCACACCCGCGTCGGGCAGGCACGCCTGCGCGTCCAGGCCGTCGATGACCGGCTCGGCTCACTCGACGGCACGCTCGCCAGCGCGCGCGAGGCCAAGGGCCGCGCCGAGGGCGCGGTCGGGACCGCCGCCGAGAGGCTCGCCACCGCCGAGCGGGACCGCACGGCCAGCGCGGCCGCCGCGGCCCCGCTCACCTGGCGGACGGTACGGGAGGCGGTCGGCGGCGCGGCGGCCGGCTCGGTCGGCGACGCCCTCGCCGGCGGCCGGCGGGACGACGGCGGCCCGGAGCTGGACGCCGACCTGGACCTGGCGGCGCTCGCCGGCGCGGTCATCGCCGCCACCGACGGCATGGCCACCGACGAGGCCGCGCTCGCAGCCGCAGGGAAAGGCGTCATCGACGCGGCCCGGCGGCTGCGCGACGAGCTGTCGGGCGGCTACGACCCCAGCCTGCGGCCCGAGCACGACCTGTACCTGCTGGAGGTCGCCACCGACGACGGGCTGCTCAGCCTGTTCGAGGCGGGCGCGCAGCTCGCCGAGGCCGAGCGGGTTCAGAGCCTGCGGCTGTCCTCCTCAGAGGAGGCCATGTTCGAGCGGCACCTGTTCACCTCGGTGGTGCACGAGATCCAGACCCGCATGAACGAGACCGCCAGCTTCGTCGCTGGCATCAATCAGAGCCTCGCGACGACGCGGACCTCCAGCGGCCTGACGGTGCGGCTGCACTGGAACCGCGACGGCGACGACCCGGCGATCCGCAGCGCGGTCGAGCTGCTGCGTCACGACCCGGAGCAGCTCGACGAGCAGCGCCGCGAGCGGCTCCGCCGCTTCTTCGCGGGCAGCATCGAGCAGGCCCGCGCCGAGAACCCGGGCGCCACCTACGCCGTCATCCTGCCGCGCGTGCTCGACTACCGCGCCTGGCACCGCTTCCACCTGACGATCGTGGACGCCGCGGGGACCTCGACCCGCCTGACCCCGCAGGTGTTCAAGACGCTCTCCGGCGGGGAGGCGGCCGCCGCGGTGCACCTGCCGCTGGTGGCCGCCGTCGACGCCTATCTCGCCGGCGCGGACCGGCACGCCCCCCGTCTGGTCGCGCTCGACGAGGCGTTCGCCGGGATCGACACGCACCTGCGCGGGCCGCTGCTCGGCCTGCTGGTCGACTTCGACCTCGACTGGGTGATCGCCAGCCACGAGCTGTGGGGCAACTACCGCGAGATCCCGTCCTGCCAGATCTACACGATGCGGCGCCGCCCACCCGCCCTCGGGGTCCATACCCAGCCGACCCGCTGGAACGGCCGCGCCCTCGTCGCCGGCGCCGAGGGATGAGCGGGACGACGGCTGAGGCTGCGGCCAAGGCCGCCGTCGAGACGCTGCGGGCGCTGTGGGGCGGTCCGGAGCTGGTGCCGCTGTGGACGGCGGCGCGCCGGCGGCTGGAGCGCAACGGGCGCGTGCTCGGCGGCCGACCGGTGGTGTTGCGCGACCCGCCGCTCGCCACCCGCGACCGGGTGGCCGCGCTGCTGGGCGAGCTGCGCCGCCCCACCGGCGACGTTCCCGTGAGCCTTGCGCGGCTGGACGCCACGCTGCGCGCCAGCCGCTTCGGGCTCGGCCTAGTCGAGGTCTTGGAGGCGCTCGACGGCCGGCCGGTGCGGGACCGCCGCGCCGAGCGGGCGGCGGCACGCGACTCGCTGCGGGTCGCCCGCAGCGAGCTGGCCACGCACCCGGCGCTCCACCACCACCCGGAGCTGGTCCCCTGGGTCGACGCCCTCGACGCCCGCGGCCTGCTCGCCGCGGTGCCGGGCCTGCCGCCGCCCGCTCGGCTCGCCCTCGACGTGCTCGCCCAGCTTCCCGCCGACGGGGTCAACCGCGCCGAGCTCGCCCACCGCGTGATCGGCGACGCCCACGCCCTCGACGACGACGCGCCGCCGACGCGCCTGGTCCTCGCCGGGATCGCCAGCCTGCTCGGGATCGACGCCGCCCCGCTCGGGGACGCCAGCGCCCGTCGGGAGCTGTGGGAGGCGGCCGGTGTGGTCTCCAACCCACTCACCTGCCACGCGCTCGTGCTGAACCTTACCCCGGCAGGCGACGGCCGGATCGCCCGGCGCCTGCGCGACTCGGCCGCCGAGGGCACCGCCGAGCGCCTGATGCTCTCGCAGGTGCGCGCCGAGCCGCTCGACGCGACGCCGCTGGCCGGCCGGACCGTGTGGGTGTGCGAGAACCCGGTGGTGACCGCGCGCGCCGAGGCAGCTCTCGGTCGCAATGCCGGGCCCCTGGTCTGCGTCGAGGGCTGGATGAACAGCGCCGTGGCCAGGCTGCTCCGCACCCTCCACGACGCGGGCGCGCAGCTCGCCTACCACGGCGACTTCGACTGGCCGGGGATGCGGATCGCGGCGGCCGTCCTCGGCCGCTTCCCGGCCCGCCCGTGGCGGTTCCGCGCCGCCGACTACCTGGCCGCGACCGCGGCCCGCCCCAACGGCCTTCCGCCACTGGAGGGTCGTCCTTCGCCGACCCCGTGGGACCCAGCCCTTACGGAGGCGATGACCGCAGCAGGCCTGGTCGTCGAGGAGGAAGCCGTCCTCGCAGAGCTCCTCACCGACCTCGGCGATGCCGCTCGCTCAGGATCTGGGCCATGGCAAGGCGGAACCTGACGCTACAGGCCGACAAGACCGCATGCACGGCGAGCGGTAGTCCGTCATCCCGGACGGATGGGGAATGAACGGCTGTGCCCCGGCCGACTTGACGTCGCCACTTCGGCGCCGCGACCTGGGCGGGTGAAGCGGCCGCGCCATGACGGGTGGGCCCTACCGGGAGCGCCTCAACAACGGTGCCGTCCAGCGCCGGTGAATGCGTTCCTGCAACGCCACCAAGACGAGGGCAGCCACTGCAACCAGGTCCAGTGGCTCAGCGCGTCGAGCCCGCGCGAAAGCCAATGGCCGGCCGGACTCCAGCCTAGTAGACGGGGTTCGCGTCGCGGGCTGGCCAAGACGGCCAGGCTCGGCCCGTCGCCCAAGGGCGTCGGGTGGCAGGCTCGAACCGGCGTTCGAGTAGCCCCAACCTACCCCTATGCGAACCGCGTGCCGCGGGTCGAAGGGCCCACGATTCGGCTGTCATCCCGATGTCAACCGCAACAGTAGACGTCGGCCCGATGGGCGATGGCCAGGATGTCGACCCCAATCCGTCCCGGCTCCGCAAGGAACCGACACGAACGGCTTTGCGCCTGAAACTGTCGCCGACACGTGTGGGGGAGGACGCCTCCAGCGAGGCCGCCTCGGCGCGCCGCAATTCCCGAGACTACCGAAGTTGACACGTAATCGAACTTGTGTTCGACTGCGTGCTGGTTGCCTCGTGTCCCAGGACGTTGAGGTCATGGATCCAACCAACTCAAGATGGCAAGTCTTCTGGGCCCTTCACCACGCGATCGCTGCAAACGGCCACTCCCCCACCGTTCGCGAGCTCGCCGAGGTTGTAGGACTCGCGACAGGGACGGTGCACCACCACCTGAAGGCGCTCAAGCTCGACCGATGGATTGACTAG
>DATAGF010000083.1:0-2249 GCA_036257075.1 Miltoncostaeaceae bacterium | reverse complement strand
ACCTCGCCGCCGGCGGCCCGACCGCCGAGGCGACCCTCGACGGCGTCTCGGACCGCTTCCTGGACGCCTGGCAGGCCGAGGCCGGCCTCAAGACCCTTGGCCAGGCCGTCGCCGAGGAGATGGCCTTCCGCGCCGACGAGGGCGCCGACCTGCCCCTCACCCTCGACGAGTGGCTCGACTTCGCCGACGCGGCGTCGTGGTACACCGCCCGCGCCAAGGCGAAGGAGATGGGCATCAAGGTGACGTGGGAGCCCGACTGGGCGCGCAGCCCGGAGGGCTACCACCAGATCCAGGGCGGCATCCCGTACGCCATCGCCAAGTCGCTCGCCGTGGCGCCGTACGCCGACCTGCTCTGGATGGAGACCAAGACGGCCGACCTGGACGACGCGCGCGAGTTCGCCGACGCGATCCACGCCGTCCACCCCGACCAGATGCTCGCCTACAACCTGTCGCCGTCCTTCAACTGGGACACGACCGGGATGACCGACGAGGAGATGCGCGCCTTCCCGGAGGAGCTCGGGAAGATGGGCTTCGTCTTCAACTTCATCACCTACGGCGGCCACCAGATCGACGGCCTCGCGGCCGAGGAGTTCACGACCGCCCTCCGCGAGGACGGGATGCTCGCCCTGGCCCGCCTGCAGCGGAAGTTCCGCCTGCTCGAGTCGCCCTACCGGACGCCGCAGACGCTGGTCGGCGGCCCGCGTGCCGACGCCGCGCTCGCCTCGGCCTCCGGCCAGACGGCCATGACCAAGGCGATGGGGGAGGGCTCGACGCAGAACCAGCACCTGGTGCAGACCGAGGTGCCGCCGAAGGTCCTGGCGGGCTGGCTCGCCGACTGGGCCGAGCACCACGAGGTCGACAAGACCCTCAAGGTCTCGCTGCGGCCCCACACGGCCGGCTCCGAGCTGCTGGAGCTGAGCGTCCTCGACGACGACGATGAGAAGCTGGCGAACATCGTCTTCGCGACGCTCCAGGACCGGCGCGGGCGCTCGATCCTCTCCGTCCGCGACCAGAACACCTTCGACCTGTCGCTGCGCCGCAAGCGCCTGATGACGCTGCTGCACCTGTTCCTGATCCACCGCTACAAGGCGCAGGCGATCCACTACCTCACGCCGACCGAGGACAACCACCGGGCCGCCGCCAGCATGCAGCGCCTCGGCATCTTCGAGAGCACCAACGAGGAGGTCGGCGAGATCATCGTCGCCGAGGTGAACGCGGAGGTCGTGGCCGCGCTGGTCAAGGAGGCCGACGAGCGGGAGAAGCTCATCACCAAGACGGCCTGACGGCCGCCGTCCCGCAGGGCCGCCGCCCGGCGGCCCTGCTGCCTACAGGCGGCCCTGCTCGAAGAGGCGCTGCTCGTCGGCCGTGCGCTCGGCGGTCGGGATCCGCTCCAGCCGCCGGTCGGAGATCGGCTCCCCGCTGACGATGCTCAGGCCGTAGGTCCCCTCGGCGAGGCGCTTCTCGGCCCGCTCGACGGCCGCCAGCTCCTCGCGCAGCTCCTCGATCCGTCCGATATCGCGCTCGCGGTCGGTCAGGTCGGCGGCCTGGTCGCCGTAGTCCGTGTCGTCGGAGAGCCCCTCGGGGGCGTCCGGCTGGAACTCGGCGTCGAGGCGCCGGAGCTGGCCCTCGACCCGGGCCCGCTCGGCGGCGAGCAGCTCGGCTGCGCGCGCGGGGTCCATCAGAGCACCGTCCGCGACTCGAAGAAGTCCTCGCTGCGCGCCCGGAACAGGATCCAGAGGATCAGCAGGGCGACCAGGATGGCGGCGAGGCCGTCCCAGCGCTCGGTGCCGTCCTGTGCGATCAGCACGTACAGGCCGCCGCCGATGTGGAAGAGCTCGATGACCGCGATGACGTAGCGGGCGATGTTCGAGCCGCGCAGCAGGCCGATCGCGACGACCAGCGTGATTGCCCCGATGATGATCAGGTAGGCCCCCGTCCAGGCCAGGGTGGTGTCCGAGACGTCGACGTTGCGCTGCAGGCCGGCATCGTTGCGCTCGGCGAGCAGGCCGATGCCACCGAGCACCGCCAGGATCCCCTGGATGATCCCGATGACCCCGATCAGGGTGAGGAGGAACCCTCTTGTCGGCGCGGCAGCGGTACCCATGGGACTCCCTCGTCGCGGTCAGCGGGGTGCGGCTGCGGCATCCTATTCCGACGGCCAGGGCCCGGACAGGGGCCGCGGCGACCCGGGGGCGGCGCTTCAGGCGGCGCTGGTCGGCGCCCGGACCGCCTTCGCGATCGCCCGGGCG
>DATAGF010000066.1:0-6261 GCA_036257075.1 Miltoncostaeaceae bacterium | reverse complement strand
CGCGCGTCGGGCGACCGGCCGCGGGTGAAGTTCAGCCGCGTGGAGGAGATGCTCCACGCCCTCCAGGAGCGCAAGCGCGACGGTGACGAGGGAGGCGCCGGGGCCTAGGGCGCGGGTGCCCCGATCAGCTCGTAGACCGTGTTGCGCCGCGCCGGGAGGCGTCCGGCCGAGCGGATCGCGGCCTCGAGCTCATCGGGGGTCGCGAGCTGCCCGTGGGCGGCGCCCGATGCGCGCGAGATGTTCTCGTCCATCAGCGTGCCGCCGAGGTCGTTGCAGCCGGCGCTCAGCAGGCGCGCGCCGCCCTCGAGACCGAGCTTCACCCACGAGGCCTGGATGTTGTCGATCAGGCCCGCCAGGGCAATCCGTCCGACCGCGTGCACGAGCACTACCTCGTCCCAGGTCGGGCCCGGCCGGGCTTTGCCCTGGAGGAAGATCGGGGAGGCCATGTGGACGAAGGGCAGCGGCACGAACTCGGTGAAACCGCCCGTGCGCCGCTGGATGCGCCGCAGCACCTCGAGGTGGTTGGCCCAGGCCCGCGGCCCGTCGATGTGGCCGAACATCATCGTAGTGGTGGCGCGCAGACCAAGCTCATGGGCGGTGATCATCACCTCGGCCCACTCGGCGGTGCGCACCTTGTCCGGGCACAGGTGGGTGCGCACGCGGTCGTCGAGGATCTCGGCCGCGGTTCCCGGCAGCGTGCCCAGGCCGGCATCGCGCAGGCGGATGAGGAACTCGCGCACGCTGACCCCGAGCGTGTGGGCGCCCTGCCAGACCTCGAGCGGCGTGAAGCCGTGCACGTGCATCTCGGGCAGGCGCGCCTTGATCGCCTCAAGCACCGAGACGTAGAAGTCGCCGGTGAAGTCGGGGTGGATGCCCCCCTGCAGGCAGACCTCGGTGGCCCCCCGCTCCCAGGCCTCCACCGAGCGGTGGACCACCTCGTGGACCTCGAGGATGTAGGGGTCGCCGCGCAGGTTGAGGCTCTTGGGCCCGCGCGAGAAGCCGCAGAAGCCGCAGCGGAAGTAGCACTGGTTGGTGTAGTTGATGTTCCGGTTGACGACGTAGGTGACGACCTCGCCGCAGCGCTGGCGGCGCAGCTCGTCGGCGACGGCGGCGATCGCCTCGACCTCGGCACCGCGCGCCCGGAAGAGGCGCTCGATCTCCTCGACCCGGGGCGGCCGGCCGCCGAGCGAGCGCTCGAGGATCTCGGCTAGGTCGGGGGCGAGGCGCGCCAGGTCGGGCTCGACCGCCCCCTCGCGCCAGCCCGCGTCCTCCCACTCGGCCGACAGCCGCCGCTCCGGCACAGGGGGCGGCTCGTTGCGGCCGGGTGCCCAGCCGTGGCGCGGGCGCGCCGCGCCGGAGCCGTCGACCCGGGCCAACCAGGCCGTGAAGAGCGGCCGCGGCAGGGCCGCCCGCGCGTCGTCGACCTCGGTTTCGGGCGGCAGGGCGGTGCGCTCGACGAGGGCGCGCGGGGCCAGGGCATCCCGCAGGGCCCCCACCCGGTCGGGGCCCCAGTCGCCGAGCACGAGGTCGACCGCGCCCGCGGCGATCGCGTCGAGGGCCTCCTCCAGGGATCCGACCGGGACCGACACGCGCGTGGCGATGCCCGGCAGCCAGCCAAGCTCGATCGCCTCCTCGACCCGGCCGGCGTCCGTGCGCAGGAAGGCGGCGCCGGTGCGGACGAGCGCGTCGAGCACCGCCGCACGCGGGCCCTTGTGGCGCAGCGTGATGCGCCAGCCGGCCACCCCGCGCTCGTGGAGGGCCATGGCGCCGCCGGGGTCGGTGACCCAGGCGATGGCGGGCCCGACCGGGGCGGCTGTCTCGACCGGTAGCAGACCGTCGGCGAGCGCCCCGGCGACGGCTGCCTCGTCCAGGCCGGCCCCCTCCCGGATCGTCGCGCGCGCCGGCTGCCCCGGCCCGGCGATCCGGCAGAAGGTGACGCTCACGCGGCCACCTCGGCGGGCGGCCCCAGGGCCTGCTCGCACGCGAGCCCGGCGGCGTCGGCCATCGCACGCACCCGCGGGCGCATCCCCGGAGCGAGGAAGCGGTCGTCGGCCAGGTACTCGGGGTAGATCGTGAGCCGCTCGCGCAAGGCGTAGCCG
This sequence comes from Miltoncostaeaceae bacterium, assembly GCA_036257075.1. GTDB lineage: Bacteria > Actinomycetota > Thermoleophilia > Miltoncostaeales > Miltoncostaeaceae > DATAGF01. The sequence goes on along the minus strand of DATAGF010000066.1, from coordinate 4,162 downwards.
GCGTCGGCGCAGATGCGCTCCAGGCGGCCGAGCTCGGGCCAGGGGGCCTCGGGGTTGACGAAGTCGGGGGTGAGGGGGGAGACCCCGCCCCAGTCGTTGATGCCCGCCAGGAGCAGCGGGCCGTAGTCGGCCGACAGGTTGGGCGGCGCCTGCACGCTCATCGCCGGCCCCATCACCAGCCGCGCGATTGCGCAGGCGGTCATCAGCTCGACCAGGCCGGGCTCGCCGGCGCCCGCCATCGGAGTGTCGGGCTTGGCGCGGAAGTTCTGGACGATGACCTCCTGGATGTGTCCGCCCTCGTCGTGCAGGTCGCGCAGCGCCAGCAGGGCCTCGACGCGCTCGGTGACCGTCTCGCCGATGCCGATGAGGATGCCCGAGGTGAATGGGATCCCGAGTGCGCCGGCGCGCCGGATCATCGCAATGCGGGTCTCGGGGCGCTTGTCGGGCGCGCCCTCGTGGGGGCCGCCGGGGCCGCAGAGCCGCTCGGACACCGACTCCAGCATCATCCCCTGGCTCGCCGAGACCTCGCGCAACTCGGCGAGCTCGCGCCGCCCGAGCACGCCGGCGTTGGGGTGCGGCAGCAGCCCGGTCTCCTCGAGGACGAGGCGGCACATCGCGACCAGGTAGGAGTGAGTGGTCTCGTGGCCGAAGCGTCGCAGCGCCCGCCGGTGGCTCGAGAAGCGCGCCTCGGGACGGTCGCCGAGGGTGAAGAGGGCCTCCTTGCAGCCGAGCGCCCGCCCGGCCTCGGCCACCGCCAGCACCTCGTCCGGGCTCATGGTGTGGGCTCGTGGGTCGCCCGGCTCGCGGGCGAAGGTGCAGTAGGAGCAGACGTCGCGGCAGAGGTTGGTCAGCGGGAGGAAGACCTTGCGCGAGTAAGTCACGAGCGAGGGCCGGCCGCGCTCGCGCAGCGCCGCCGCGGCGGCCCAGAGGGCAGGATGCTCGCCGCCGCGGGCGTCGGCGAGGGCGAGGGCCTGGGCGCGCGTGAGCCGGTCGCCGTCGAGGGCCGCCTCGACGGCGCCGCGCAGCGCGGGCCGCAGCGCGTCGAGGGCCGGCTCCCTCATCAGCCGGGCTCGGGCCCCTGGCCCTCGCGGAACTTGCGCCAGTCGGCGGGGCGCTTCTCCTGGAAGGAGGCGATCCCCTCCTTGGGCTCGGGGCCCCACACGTGGTTGAGCGCGACGAGCTCGAGGCCGTGCTGGACGGCCGAGTAGAGCTGGTCGGTGTTGGCGTTGAGGGCGAGCTTGGCCAACCGCAGGCCCTGCGGCGAGCGGCGCAGGATCTCCTCGCACCAGCGGTCGACCTCGGCGTCGAGCTCCTCGTCGGGGACGACTGCGTTCACGAGCCCCATCTGCAGGGCCTCCTCGGCGGTGTACTGGCGGGTGAGGTAGAGGATCTCGCGCGCCTTCTTTTCGCCGACGACCGTCGGCAGCAGCTGGCAGCCCCACCACAGGGGCGCCGAGCCGATCTTGGGGCCCGCCTGGCCGAAGCGCCCTGAGCTGCCCGAGATCGTGAGGTCACAGAGCACGTTGAGCTCGTTGCCGCCACCGATGCAGTAGCCGCGTACCTTCACGATGATCGGCTTGCCGTTGTTGCGGATCGCCAAGCCGAGGCGATCGTGGAGGTGGTGGAGGCCACGCTTCTCCGCCGCCGTGCGGGTGGGCTCGCGCACGTCGCCGCCCACGCAGAAGGCGCGCTCGCCGGCGCCGGTGAAGACGATCACCCCGACGGCCTCGTCGTCGGCGGCCGTCTCGAAGGCCTCAGCCAGCTCGCGGATCGTCTGCGAGCGGAAGGCGTTCAGGCGGTCGGGCCGGTTGATCGTGATCGTGGCCCGCGCGTCGGCCACCTCGTACAGGATGTCCTCGAAGCTGGTGGCCACGGCCCCCCTCTGTTCCGCTGGCGACGAGGGCCGATCCTACCCGCCGCCCCACGCGCGGGCCGTCTGCAGCCTGTCTCGCGAACCGAGACGCAGGTTCGTCTTGCGCCGCGCGCGCTTGCTGCGTCGCGGATGCGGGTGTACGACTCCAACCTCGTCGCATCAATCACAAGACAGGTGTTCAGGATGCGAGACACGTTGGATCCCCCCACCCTCGCCGGCCGCTCCGAACCCGCAGCCCGCGGCGTGAGCCCGCGCTATCGGATCCAGGCGATCGAGCGGGCGGTGTCGATCCTCAACGCGTTCTCGCCCGAGGATCCCGAGCTCGGCGTGACGGAGCTGGCCGAGCGGCTCGGGCTGCACAAGTCCACCGTTCACCGCTTCATGGTGAACCTCGACGCCGCCGGCCTGGTCGAGCGCAACCCGCGCACCGGCCGCTACCGCCTGGGCCTGCGGATCTTCGAGCTCGGCGGCCTGGTGATGCAGCAGATGAACCTCTGGGACGAGGCGCTGCCGTTCCTCGAGGGGCTCGTCCACGACACCGGCGAGACCGGCCACCTGGCGGTGCTCGACGGCGGCGAGGCGATCTACATCGAGCGCGTCGAGGCGCGGCGGGCGCTGCGGGTGCCCTCGGCGATCGGCCGTGGCTATCCCGCCCACGCGACCAACCTCGGCAAGGTGCTGCTCGCCGACCTCTCCCGGGAGCGCGTCGAGGAGATCGTCGCCGAGCGCGGCCTGGCCGCGTACACCCCCAACACGATCACCGACCTCGACCAGCTCGAGGGCGAGCTCGACCGGATCCGTGCCCTCGGATACGCGGTCGACAACGAGGAGTACGACGAGGGCCTGCGCTGCATCGGCGCCCCCGTGCGCGACCACTCTGGCCACGTGGTGGCGGCGCTCGGGATCGGCGGGCCGGTCACGCGCATCACCCCGGACCGCGTCGACGAGCTGGCCGAGCTGGTCATGACCGCCGCCCGCGGCCTGTCGCGACGCCTGGGGGCGCACCGCTCGGGCGCCTATGCCCCGGCGGCCCTGCGCGTCAGGACCACCTCGTCGCAGGAGCCTGCGCCCGGGTCGGCCGGCCCATGAGCGGCCGGTCCCCGCCGGGCTGACGAGTCCCCCCAACCCCCGCGTCCCGCAGTCCTTTCACGCAAGGAGATCCACACGACCATGGCGACCGCCGCCACCACTCCCCCATTGCGCCTCTCGAGCCGCACCTCTCATTTCGTCCTGCCGAAGCAGTGGGCCTCGATGCGTAAGGCCGAAGCGCTCGAGCGCGAGACCGGCAAGCGCGTCATCCACTTCGAGAAGGGCGACTTCCAGGGTGACGAGTTCCGCCCGGCCCCCCACATCATGGAGGCGTGCGCCAAGGCCGTCGCCGACGGCCACGTGCGCTACGTGCCCGGCCCCGGGATTCCCGAGCTGCGCGACGCGATCGCCGAGGAGGCGACCAAGCGCGGCCGCCCGACGGTGCGCGAGGAGGTCCTCGTCACGATGGGCGCCAAGCACGCCCTCACCCAGTCACTGCTGACGATCGTCGACCAGGGTGACGAGGTCATCTTCCCCAACCCGGGCTACCCGCCGGACGAGTTCTGGATCACCTACGCCGGCGGCTCGGTGGTCTACGCCCCGCTGGTCGAGCCCGACTTCGCCTTCGACCTAGAGTCGCTTCACAGCCTGATCACGCCGCGCACCAAGATGCTGATCATCAACTCGCCCCAGCGGCCCAACGGCATGACCGTGGGCCAGCTCGACGAGATCGCGGCCCTCTGCGCGGAGCACAACGTAATCGTGCTCACCGACGAGATCTTCAGCCACATGGTCTACGCCCCGGCCGAGCACCGGACGATCGCCGCCGCCGACGGGATGGCCGACCGCTCGATCCTGGTCGACACCTTCTCGAAGACCTACATCATGACCGGCTTCCGGATCGGCTGGTGCGTGGCCAACAGGGACCTGATCACGACGATGGACATCTTCCAGCAGAACTCGGTCACCAACGTGCCCGCGTTCGTCCAGCTGGCCGCCCTCGCCGCGATCACCGGCCCCCAGGATCACGTCGAGGCGACCACCGCGCGGCTGCAGGCCAAGCGCGACATGACCGTCGCGGCGCTCAACGCGATGCCCGGCATCGAGTGCCCGACCCCCGAGGGCTCCTTCTACGTCTTCCCCGACATCCGCGGCACGGGCATGACCGCCCAGCAGTTCGCCGACTACATGATCGAGAGCCACCAGGTGGGCGTCGTGGCGGGCTCCGCCTTCGGCGATCGCGGCGAGGGGCACATCCGC
>DATAGF010000063.1:0-10809 GCA_036257075.1 Miltoncostaeaceae bacterium | reverse complement strand
TTCCGGGTGACCAAGGACAACGTCCTCGACCTGATCGCCGACTACGACGTGATCATCGACGGCGCGGACAACTTCCCGACGCGCTACCTGCTCAACGACGCGGCCCTGATGGCGCGCACGCCGCTGGTGCACGCGAGCATCCTGCGCTTCGAGGGGCACGCGTCGGTCTTCCTGCCCTACGAGGGCCCCTGCTACCGCTGCCTCTTCCCCGAGCCGCCCCCGCCTGACATGGCCCCCTCGTGCGGCGAGGCCGGCGTGCTGGGCGTGCTCTGCGGTGTCATGGGGAGCATCCAGGCGAACGAGGCGATCAAGGTGCTCCTCGGCATCGGCGACACCCTCTCCGGCCGCCTCCTGATCTACGACGCCCTGGCGATGACCTTCACCGAGCTCAAGGTGCGGCGCGACCCCGACTGCCCCGCGTGCGGCCCGAACGCCGTGCTCGAGTTCCGGGATTACGACGCCTGGTGCGCCGGCGTGGGTCGGCACTCGGTGGCGACCGCGACCGCGTGAGCGTCGTGAGGATCCCCCCGGTGCTGCGTCAGGCCACCGGGGGCGAGCGCGAGATCGAGGTCTCGGGCGCGACGGTGAACGAGGTGCTGGAGGACCTCTACGCCAAGCACCCAGGGGTGAAGGCCCAGCTCCAGACGCCGGACGGCGAGCTCCACCGCTTCGTCAACGTCTACCTCAACGACGAGGACGTGCGGCTGCTCTCATGGCTCGACACCGAGGTCTCCGACGGCGACACGCTGCTGATCCTGCCGGCGATGGCGGGGGGCGCCCGATGAGGCCCCCTCGGCCTCGGCCGCTCTCGGCGACGGCCGGTCCTCGGAGGGCCGCGCGATGACCGACGTCGGCCTGGCGCCGCCGCCGAGCGCGGTCTCGCCGGACCTCGTCGCCACGATCGGCGAGACGCCGCTCGTCGAGCTGCGCCACCTCTCGCCCAACCCCGACGTCCGCATCCTCGCCAAGCTCGAGAGCCACAACCCCACGGGCTCGATCAAGGACCGCACCGCCCTCGCGCTGATCGAGGACGCCGAGCGGCTGGGCGCGGTGCGCCCGGGCGACACGATCATGGAGCCCACCTCCGGCAACACGGGCATCTCGCTGGCCATGATCTGCCGCGTGCGCGGCTACAAGCTGGTCGCGGTGATGCCCGAGAACGTGACCCCCGAGCGCCGCCAGCTGCTGGAGCTCTACGGCGCCGAGATCGTCCCCACCGACGGCGAGTTCGGCTCCAACGGCGCGGTGGAGGTCGCGAAGCGGCTCTCCGCCGAGCACGGGCTCTACATGCCCTTCCAGTACGGCAACCCGGCCAACCCGCGCGCCCACTACGAGGGCACGGCCGAGGAGATCGTGCGCGACTGCCCCGAGATCGACGTCTTCGTGGCCGGCCTCGGCACCGGCGGCACCCTGATGGGGTCGTCGCGGCGCCTGAAGGAGCACCGCCCCGGGATCGAGATCGTCGCCTGCGAGCCGCTGCAGGGCGACCCCGTGAGCGGCCTCCGCAGCCTCGAGGACGGCTTCGTGCCGCCGATCCTCGACGTCGCCCGGCTCGACCGGAAGCTGCTGGTCTCGAACCGCGACTCCATCGTCATGACCCGCCGGCTGGCCTCCGAGGAGGGCATCTTCGCGGGCGTCTCGTCGGGGGCCGTCATCCACGTCTGCGCGGGGATCGCGGCGAAGATGACCCGAGGGACCATCGTGGGCATCGTCTGCGACGGCGGCTGGAAGTACCTGTCGGCCGGCATCTGGACCGACGACGTCGACGACGTCGAGGACGCCCTCGACCACGGCATCTTCTGGTAAGTCTGAGGGAGACGACGCAGAGGATCGCCTCGCGCCCAAGGCGGCCCGTCCCGCCGAAGGCGGTGCCGCCGGTTGCCGGAGGGCCCGGCCAGGGCCCGGAGGCGCGCCTGACCGCCCCGCAAGAGGGCGGTCATCGCATTTGAGGATCGCCCCCTCCCTCGCGCAGGAGCTGGTCCAGCACGCGATCGCGGACCTGCCCAACGAGTGCTGCGGGATGATCGCCGGCCTGCACGGCGAGGCGACCCGCGTGCTGCGGGCCGCCAACACCGAGGGCAGCCCCTTCATGTACGTCATGGACCCGCGCGAGCAGCTGCGGATCATGGACGACATCGAGGGCTCGGGCGAGGACCTGCTGGCCATCTACCACTCGCACACGCGCTCGGCGGCCTACCCCTCTCGCACAGACGTGGAGCTCGCCTTCTTCCCCGAGACCCTCTATCTGATCGTGTCCATCGCCGACCGCGAGGCGCCGGAGATCCGGGCCTTCCGCATCAGCCGCGGCGCCGCCGAGGGCGAGCAGATCACCGAGGAGCCCGTGGAGGTCGGGTGAGGCGCGCGCTCGCCGCGATCCTCGCCGTCTGCGCGGTCGCCGCCGCGGCCGGCTGCGGCGGCTCGTCCGGCGACGCGACCGAGGCGGCGAGCACCGCCGCCCCGCCGGCGCCCACCGCCCCGACCGCGCCGGCGGACGACCTCGCGAGCCGCCTCCCCGCCGAGGACGCCGTGCCGGGCGTTCGCGCCGGCGAGCTCCGCCCGCTGCCGACGGCCCAGGAGTTCGTCGCCGCCCTCTACCAGGCCGGCGACCCGGCGCGCGGCGCGGCACGTCGCCGCCTGCGGGCGGGCGGCTACGCCGACGGCGTCATGCGGGACCAGGCCGGCGACGACCCGCGGACGGGCGTCGCCCTGGTGCGCAGCTACGCCATCCGGCTGCGCGACGAGGCGGCGGCCCGGGGCGAGGTCGACGCGGCCGCCGCCGAGGTCGAGGGCAGCCGGCTGGGCGAGGCCGCGGCGATCGACGTCGGGGGGGTCGAGGGCGCCCGGGGGCTTCGCGTGGAGGTCTCGCAGGGCGGCATCGCCGGGCAGGTCGTCTTCGTGACCTTCCCCGCCGGGCCCGACGTCATCGGGATCCAGGCCGTCGCCCGGGCCGGCGCGGACCTGCCGGCGGACGAGGTGGTCCGGGCGGCGCAGGACCTCGCCGCCCGGCTCGGCTCCTCCGGGCCCTAGCTCGCCGCCTCGGCCGGCTCCGGCTCGGCTTTCTTGCGGGTCGTCCGCCGGCGCGGCTTGGGCGCCTCCTCCTCGGCGGGGGCCTCCGCCGGTGCCTCGGCGGCCTCGGCCGAGGGCTCGGCCTCGGCCGTCTTGCGGGTCGTCCGGCGGCGAGGCTTGGGCGCCTCGGCGGCGGATGCTCCGGCCTCCGGCTCGGCCTTCTTGCGGGTCGTCCGCCGGCGAGGCTTCGGCGCCTCCTCCTCGGCGGACGCCTCGGCCGCCGCCGAGGCCTCGGCCTCCGCCTCTGGCGCGGCCTTCATGCGCGTCGTCCGCCGGCGCGGCTTCGGCACCTCCTCCTCGGCCGGCGCCTCGACAGGCTCGGCGGCCGCCGAGCGACGGCGCACGCGGCGACGGGAGGTCGCCGGCTCCGCCGTCGGCGCGGCGGGGTCGGGCACAGCGACGGGCGGGCCCTCGACGTCGACGACCGGCTCGGCGGCGGCCTCGGGCGCGGGCTCCGCGGCGGCCGCAGGCTCAGGCGCCGGCTCCGCCTCGGCGGGCGTCGTGGGCCGCCGCCGCCGCCGGCGGCGGGCCCCCGCCGCCTCGGCGGCCTCGTCCAGCGCCTCGGCCGGTGCGGCCGCCTCGGGCCCGGGCTCCTCGACGGCGACCGGGAGGGCGAGCTCCTCGACGGGCTCGAGGTCGGCCACCGTCGGCTCCGGCTCGGCGACCGCGGCGCGGCGGCGGCGCCGGCGCGAGCTCCGCGGCGGCGGCTCGCCGGTGCCGAGGTCGGAGACCTCGACCAGGTCGGGGACGTCCTCGCCAGTCTCCGGGGGCGGGCCGAGCATGATCATGTCCTCGTACGAGATCGGCTCGTCGAGGGGCGGCAGGGCGCCGAGGTCGGGATCCGGGGTGGGCTCGATGCGCACCTCGAAGACCTCGACGTCCACGCCCGCCCCGGCCTCGGCGGCCTCGCCGGCGGCCGGCTCGCCGCGGCGGCCCCCGCGCCGGCGCCGGCGCCGGCCCTCGGCCTCCTCGGCCGGGCGCTCGGGCGGCGCCGCGGCCGGGGCCGGGGGAGGCGCGGTGGTGTCGGCGAGCTCCACCCGGTAGGTGCCGCTGCGCGGGTCGGTCTGGATCTTCACCATGCCGGTCCCGGCGGCGTCCTCGAGGAACTTCGAGAAGGTCGAGAAGCCGTGGTCGGTCTCGTCGAAGGCCGGGTACTTGCGGCGCATCGAGTCCTTGACCACGCTCGCCAGGGGCCACTCGGTGCCCTCGCGCTGGAGCGCGGTCAGGGTCTCCTGGAGGAGCTGGACCGGGTTCACCCCGCCGGCGCCGCCGCGCCGCCGCGGCGAGCCGCCGCTGGCGCGGGCGACCAGGGTGTCGTAGTAGATGAACTCGTCGCAGTTGGCGACGAGCAGGTCGCTGGCCGACTCCCGGTTGCCGACGCCGATGACGCGCTTGTTGAGTTCGCGCAGCTTCCCGACGAGCGGCGTGAAGTCGCTGTCGCCGGAGACGATCACGAAGTTGTCGACGTGGTCGCGGGCGTAGGCGAGCTCCATCGCGTCCACGGCCATCTGGATGTCGGCGCGGTTCTTGGCGCCCTCGCGCGCCGAGGGCATCTCGATGAGCCCCAGGCCCGCGTTCTGGAGCTCGTGGCGGGCGTCCCGGTAGCGGCTCCAGTCCGCGTAGGCCCGCTTGACCAGGACCCGCCCCTTCTCGGCGAGCCGGTCCAGGACCAGGTGGATGTCGAAGTCGCCTCGTCCCTTGGCCCCGGGACGGGCCATGTTCTCGAAGTCGACCAGCACGGCGAGAGAGCTCTCGTGCTCGGCCAAGGTGCCTCCAGGATTCCGATGTGGGCCGCCGGAGCGGCGGCGTGTCAGGCGGCGTGTGCCGTATCCCGCGCGTACGCAGGACATGTCGATGCTACCAGGGGCGGGGCGATCTCCCGGATGGCGACCCGCTGGTGCGTCGTGTCACTAGAATCCCCAGGAGCCCGGGCACCGGCAGGTGCGACACCCGCGTCAAGGGAAGCTGCATGACCACTCAACAGTCGACGGCGACCACCCCTCCTGCTGGCGACTCCGGAGCCGGGACGCTCACCATCACGGACAACCGGACCGGCAACAGCTACGAGCTGCCGATCGCCGACGGCACGATCCGGGCCACCGATCTCCGCCAGATCAAGGTCGACGAGGACGACTTCGGCCTCATGACCTACGACCCGGCCTTCATGAACACGGCGTCGTGCCGCAGCGCGATCACCTACCTCGACGGCGACGCGGGGATCCTCCGCTACCGCGGCTACCCCATCGAGCAGCTCGCGGAGCGGAGCAGCTTCCTCGAGGTGGCCTACCTGCTGGTCTACGGCGAGCTCCCGACCCGGGAGCAGCTCGACGACTGGGTGCACGCGATCACCCACCACACCTTCGTGCACGAGAACGTGCGCGCGTTCATGCAGGGCTTCCGCTACGACGCCCACCCGATGGGGATGCTCGAGTCGAGCGTCGGCATGCTGAGCACCCTCTACCCCGAGGCGAAGGACCTGACCGACCCGGAGCAGAACGACCTCCAGATCATCCGGCTGATCGCCAAGATGCCGACCCTCGGGGCCTTCGCCTACCGCCACATCACGGGCAAGCCGTTCGTGTACCCGAACAACGAGCTCTCCTACTCGGAGAACTTCCTCTCGATGCTCTTCACCACGGGCATCCCCCAGTACCAGCCGGACCCCCGCCTGGTGCGCGCCCTCGACGTGCTCTTCATCCTGCACGCCGATCACGAGCAGAACTGCTCGACCAGCGCGGTACGCAGTGTCGGCTCGTCGCAGGTCGACCCCTACTCGGCGGTCGCCGCCGGCGTCGCCGCCCTCTACGGGCCGCTCCACGGCGGCGCCAACGAGGCGGTGCTGCGGATGCTCCGCCGCATCGGGACGACCGACGACATCCCGGCGTTCATCGAGGGTGTGAAGGCGGGCAAGGAGCGCCTGATGGGCTTCGGGCACCGGGTCTACAAGAACTACGACCCGCGGGCGACGATCATCAAGAAGGCCTGCGACGACGTCTTCGCGGTCACCGGGGTCAACCCGCTGCTGGCGATCGCCGTCGAGCTCGAGAAGATCGCGCTCGAGGACGACTACTTCGTCGAGCGCAAGCTCTATCCGAACGTGGACTTCTACAGCGGCCTCATCTACGAGGCGCTCGGGATGCCGGCGGACATGTTCACGGTCCTGTTCGCCATCGGCCGGACGCCGGGATGGGTCGCGCAGTGGCGCGAGATGATCGGCGACAAGGAGCAGAAGATCTCGCGGCCGCGCCAGATCTACGTCGGCGCGGACGAGCGCGACTACGTGGAGATCGGCTCCCGGTAGCCCGCGGCGCGGTCGGCGGCGGCCTGGAGGAGGGCGGCGAGCTGGACCAGCTCGTCGTCGTCCAGGCCGTCCCACAGCCGCTCGATCACCTCGTCCCGCCCCGGGAGCGCCCGCCGGGCGACCTCCATGCCGGCGCTGGTGACGTGGGCCTGGACCATCCGCCGGTCGCTCGGATGCGGAATCCGCTCGACCAGCCCGGCGCGCTCCAGGCCGTCCACCAGCTTGGTGACGTTGGGCCGGGTGACCCCGAGCTCGTCGCCCAGCGCGTACAGGCACGCGCGCCGGTCGTCGCAGCAGCTCAGCACCTCGAGCACCTCGAGCTTGGCGTCCGAGATGCCGAAGCCCCCCGCGTGGCGCTCCAGCCGCCGCTCGGCCGCGCAGGCGACCCGGTCGAGGGCCTCGCTCGCCCGGCGCGCCAGCTCGACGCGCGTGGTCGCGGCGGTCGTTTCCGGGTTCATCATCACGGACGGTACCAGGGCCGCCGGGCCGGTCGTCAAGGAGCTTGTGAAGAACCAAGGTCGTGCGGGCCGCCGAGCGAAAACCAAGCGATCCGGATGGACGCGGCCGACGCCGATGCCCTCGCGGCATCGGCGTTGACGCGGGCGCCGGAGCGCGCCGGTTCTCTGGTTGGCCGGGGGCCGACAAAGCCGGCGGACGCGCGGCCGACTTCTTCACAGGCTCCAACGGGCGGGGATGTGCGAGAGTGCCGGTCGTGACCGAGTCCCAGGAGCAGGTCAGGCAGGCGCTGCGCGACCTCGGCCAGGAGCTCTCGAAGGCCCTGGACCAGGCCCAGCGCCTCGCGCGCCAGGCCGCCGAGGACGTCGCCAAGCTGGTCGGCGACCCGCCCCGGCGCCGGTCCAAGCGCGGGCCGGAAGCGCCGTCGGAGCTGATCCGCGAGATCGCCCGCCTGCGCGACGAGGGGCTCATCACCGAGGAGGAGTTCCAGGCAAAGAAGGCCGAGCTTCTCGCCCGTCTGTGACCGCGTCCTCCGAGTGGGCGGAGCTCGTCGAGGGCCTGCGCCCCCACCTCTCGCCGGAGTGGGTCCGCCACGCCGAGGAGCACGGCGGCCAGTCCTGGATCCGGCTCATCCTCCTCGTCGACGCCCACAACCAGCTGTCGAGCCCCGGGGTGGCCGAGAAGGTCGCGATGACCATGGCCGACCTCGCCGTGGGCCACGAGCGCGAGCGCGAGCGGGAGGGCTGGGAGGAGATGCGGCGGACGGCCGAGGACAAGCGGATCGCGCTCGTGGCCGGGCTCGTCGACTCCTCCGAGGGCCTGCTGCCCGACGACCTGCGCCCCCTCTTCGCCCGCTCGATCGAGCCGTCCCCGCCCGGGATGTGAGCGCGGCCGCCGGCCGCCACCCGAGCGATGCCGAGCGGGCCGAGGCGGCACGCCCGGTGCTCGAGGAGCTGGTCCGGGCCGCCCGCGCCGGAGACGCCGACGCGGTGGCCGCCTGCCTCGACGAGGACGTGACGTGGCTCGACCGCGCCGGCGCCGTCCGCGGGCGCGCCGCGACCGCCGCGCGGCTGCTGGCCCTCGCGGGCGAGGGGGCGGCGTGGGCGCCGCCGGTGCAGCACGGGGCCCACGCTGTGCTGGCCTGGAGCGGCCCGGCCGGCCCCGGCGGCGTGGCCGTCGAGGTCCGCCGCGGCCGGGTCGTACTGGTGGCCGTCCCGAGCTGAGCGTCCTCAACCTGGTCGCGGCGGCCGCTCAGCCCTCCAGGCCCCACGAGACCACCCGGTCGGCGCGGATCCTGATGAGCGCCTCCGGCGCCTGGACCGCCTCGGCGCGGCCCCGCACCTCGACGCCGCGCGGGTGCCACGGGTCCGTGCTCGCGAGGTCGTCGACCACGATCCGCCCTTCCCGAGCGCTCGACGTCGCGGAACTTCTTCGTCGCGCCGATCGCGCGGCCGCGCACCTCGATCGCGTCCTCCTCGGGGTTGAGCGAGAAGCCGACGGGGACCACGTGGGGCGTCCGGTCGGCGCGCACAGTGGCGACGCGGGCCAGGCGGCGGCCGCCGGTCGCCCCCGTCAGGTACTCGCGCTCGCCGGCGGTGAAGCCGCTCACGCTGTCGCCCCCTGCTGCTGACGATCTGATGTCTGATGATCCGACGTCCGATCGACCGCTATCATGACGCCATGCGCGACGACCCGCCCCGCAGCGACGCGGACCTGATGCTCCTGCTCGGCCAGACCACCCACGCCCTGGCGACCGAGATGGCCGCGGGGCTGGAGGGGGCCGGGATCTCGCCGCGCGCCCACTGCGTCCTGTCGAAGGCCATGGCGGGCGACTTCACCCAGGGGCACCTCGCGGAGCTCTGCGACCTCGACCGGACCACGATGGTCGCCACCCTCGACGAGCTCGAGGCGGCCGGCCTGGCGGAGCGGCGCCCCGCCCCGGGCGACCGGCGCGCGCGCATCATCGCCGTGACCGCGGCGGGGGAGCGCAAGGTGGCGGAGGCGCAGGCGATCGTCGACGGCATCTACGAGGACGTGCTGGGCACGCTGCCGGCGCGCGAGCGCGCGGCCTTCGTCGCCGCGCTCGAGCGGCTCGTGACGGGGAGGCTCTCCGAGCCGGCACAGTGCGCGCGGCCGGTGCGGAGGCGCGCCGAGCGGGCGCCCGCGGTCATCACGTAGAAGATCATCAGACAATAGATAATCTGCTACGGTCGCACCTGGACCCGATCTCCAGGAGGCGAACCGATGACGTCGACCGGGCTTGCCGCCGAGCGCTCGCGCTGGCTCGCGCTGGTCGTGCTCTGCGCGGGGATGCTGATGGTCATCCTCGACGGCACGATCGTGAACGTCGCGTTGCCGGCCATCCAGGACGACCTTGGCTTCTCGCAGTCCAGCCTCGCCTGGGTGGTGAACGCGTACCTGATCCCGTTCGGCGGGCTGCTCCTGCTCGCCGGCCGCCTCGGCGACTTGCTCGGGCGCCGCAGCGTCTTCCTCGCGGGCCTCGGGGTCTTCACCGGCGCGTCGCTCATCTGCGGGCTCGCGCAGAGCCAGGAGGTCCTGATCGGCGCGCGCTTCATCCAGGGCGCCGGCGGCGCGCTCGCCTCGGCCGTGATCCTGGGGATGATCGTCACGATGTTCCCCGAGCCGCGGGAGCGGGCGACGGCGATCGGGATCTACAGCTTCGTGGCTTCCGCGGGCGCGTCCATCGGCCTCCTGGCCGGCGGCGTCCTGACCCAGGCCATCAGCTGGCACTGGATCTTCTTCGTCAACCTGCCCATCGGGGTCGCGACCGCCCTGCTGGCGCTGCGGCTGATCGGCCGCGACCGCGGCATCGGCCTGGCGCAGGGCGCCGACGTCCTCGGCGCCCTCCTCGTCACCGCCGGCCTGATGCTGGGCGTGTACACGATCGTCGGGGCGGCCGAGCACGGCTGGGCCTCGGCGCGCACACTCGGCCTCGGCGCGCTCTCGATCGCGCTGCTGGCCGGGTTCGTCCTCCGCCAGGCGCGGGCGCGGACGCCGCTCATGCCGCTCAGGATCCTGCGCTCGCGCAACGTCTCGGGCGCCAACGTCGTCCAGATGCTGATGGTCGCCGGGCTGTTCGGCATGTTCTTCCTCGGCGTCCTCTACATGCAGCGCGTGCTCGGCTACGACGCGATCGAGACCGGGCTCGCCTTCCTGCCCGTCGCGGTCCTCATCGGGGCCTTCTCGCTCGCGGTCACGCCGCGCCTGACCCTGCGGCTCGGCGACCGGCCGGTGCTCCTGGCGGGCCTGCCACTGATCATCGCCGGGCTCGCCTTCTTCGCCCGCGTGCCGGAGGCCGCCTCCTACACGACCGACATCCTGCCCGCCATGCTGCTCATGGGGGCGGGCGCCGGGCTCAGCTTCCCGTCGCTGATGAACCTCGCCATGTCCGGCGCAACGCCCGCCGACGCGGGCCTGGTCTCAGGCCTCGTGAACACCACCCTGCAGGTGGGCGGGGCGCTGGGCCTGGCCGTGCTCGCGACGCTCGCGTCCTCGCGCACGGAGGACCTGGTCGCCGACGGAGAGGGCTCGGCCGCCGCGCTGACCGGGGGCTACTCGCTCGCGTTCATCGTGGCGGCGGCCCTCGTCGGCGTCGCCCTGGCCGTCGCGGCGACCGTGATCCGGTCCCGGGCGCCGGCGCGCGAGGAAACCGCCCCTCAGGAACCGAGCCTCCGCAGCGCCGAGGGCGGGTAGAGGGCCCGGAGGCGGCCGCCGCCGGGGCGCGCGCCGTCGAGGTCCAGGAGGGCGAGCGAGCCCTTCTTGAACTCGACCGCGCCGCCCCCGGTGAGGTCGGCCACGACCTCCGAGAGGTCGGGCTGGTGGCCGCAGACGAGCACCGAGCCGGCGTCGGGGTGGCGCAGCAGGGCCTCGGCGAGCCCCTCGAGGTCCATCCCCGGGGCGAGGCGCTCGTCCTCGACGGGCTCGCCGCCGGCCAGGCGCGCGGCGACGATGTCGGCGGTCTGGCG
>DATAGF010000059.1:0-11668 GCA_036257075.1 Miltoncostaeaceae bacterium | reverse complement strand
GGGAAGGTCCCGAAGTGGCTGCAGATCACCTGGCTGACCCCGAGGAGGCGCACGGCCTCGGCCGCCTGCCGGGGGCCGCTCGTGTAGAAGCCCCCGATGGGCAGCACGCCGACGTGCGGCTCGTAGAGCCTGGCGATCAGCGCCATGTCCCCGAAGACGTCCGTGTCGCCGGCGTGGTAGGCGACCAGGCCGTCGGGGAACTCGAGCACGAACCCGGCCGCGTCGCCGCCGTCGACCAGCGAGCCGTCGTCGTCGGTGATGTCGCCCGAGTGCTCGGCGTGCACCATCGTCGCCTTGACGCCGGCGACCTCGACGGTGCCGCCCTTGTTGAAGCCGGTGACCTCGCAGCCCTTGCCGCCGAGGTAGCCGGCGACCTCGTGGATGGCGAACGCGGGGGCGCCGCTCTTCTGGATCGCGGCGATCGCCTCGCCCCCGCCCTGGCCGATGTGGTCGAAGTGGCCGTGCGTGATGAGGACCCCGTCGATGCCGAGCCCGGCCGGGTCCTTCATGTTCTCCGGACAGGCCGGATTGCCCTCGAGCCACGCGTCGATCAGAAGCTTCTTCCCCTCCGACGTCTCCCAGAGCCAGGTGCCGTGACCCAGCCAGGTCGCAGCGTTACCCCTCAGATCCATGGGTCCCCCTTCGCGGCGGTGAGCGTGACGCGAGCTTATGGCGTGACGGCCACCTTGATCACCTCGTCCTCCTGGTTCGAGAAGAGCGGGTACGCCTCCTCGATGTCCTCCAGCGCGAAGCGGTGGGTGATGAGCTGCTGCAGGTCGAGCCGCCCGTTGCGCACCATCTCCATGAGGGCGCGCATGCGCTCCTTGCCGCCGGGGCAGAGGGTCGACCGGATGTCGATGTCGCCGATCCCGTAGACGAAGCCCTCGAGAGGGATCGAGACCTTGTCGCCGTAGACGCCGAGCGACGACACCACCCCGGCCGGACGGACCGAGGCGAGGCAGTTCTCGAAGGTCTCCTGGATGCCGAGCGCCTCGATGGCGACGTCCGCGCCGCGCCCCTCGGTGAGGGCCTTCACCTTGGCGACGGGGTCCTCCTGGGTGATGTCGATGACCTCGTCCGCGCCCATCGTCTTGGCCATCGCGAGACGGGTCGGGTTCTTGTCGACGCCGATGATGAGGGCGGCGCCCTTGAGCCTGGCGCCCGCGGTCGCGCAGAGGCCGATGGGGCCCTGTGCGTAGACCACGACGGAGTCGCCGATGCGCACGTCGGCCGTCTCGGCCGCCGAGATCCCGGTGCTGGCGATGTCGGTGACGAACATGACCTCCTCGTCGCTGAGGCCGTCCGGGATCCTGGCCAGGTTCGCCTGGGCGTAGGGCACGAGGAAGTAGTCGGCCTGGACGCCGTGCATCGAGTTGCCGAGCCGCCAGCCGCCGATCATGCCCCAGCTGTCCTCGAAGCCGGCGCACTGGGAGAAGTCGCCGTGCTGGCAGAAGTAGCACGCCCCGCACGGCGTGATCGCGCCCACCACCACCCGCTCGCCGACCTCGAAGCCGCGCACCGCCTCGCCGAGCTGGTCGATGACGCCGACCGGCTCGTGGCCCACGATCCGTCCCTTGGCCACCGGGTACTCGCCCCGCCAGATGTGCGAGTCGGTCCCGCAGATCGTCGTCGTCGTGACCTTCACCACGGCGTCCGTCGGGCCCGGGACGGGCTTCTGGACCTCCTCGATGTGGATGTCGCGGACATCCTGGAACACCGCTGCGCGCATGGTCTCGGGCAATGTCGTCTCCCCCTCGGTGGCCGTGCGGGCACACTCACCGCGGCCCACCGGGCGATCAACTGAGAACCGCCAGAATCGTCAGGCGGCTGTGACAGGTGTCACGTGATGACGCGGTACCGGAGGTGCACGACCCCGCCGCCGAAGCGGCGCTCGCCCAGCAGCTCGAGCTCGAGCCGCACATCTGCGGGAAACGCGTGCCGCCCGCCGCCCACGACGACCGGCGCCAGGAACAGGTGGCACTCGTCGACCAGCCCGGCCCGCAGCGCCTCGGCGGCGAGGCCGGGGCCTCCGATGCTGATGTCACGGGCCGCGCCGGCCTTCATCCGCCGGACGGCCGCGGGGTTCGAATGCCCGTTCCACCCGCGTCCTCGCGCTCGACGCCGCCTCCAGCGTCGCCGAGTAGACGACCTTGTCCGCCGCCCGCCAGATGGCCGCGAATTCCCGCACCGCGGTCGTGGCCTCGGCGGTGTCCATCGTCTCCCACGCCACCAGGACCTCGTACATGCGGCGGCCGAGGAGGTAGGTGCCGACGGGGCGCACGACGTCGTTGACGGCGGCGTGCACCTCCTCGTCCGGCGCGGCCCAGTCGAAGCGGCCGTCCTCGTCGGCCACGTAGCCGTCGACGGACGCGATCGCCGAGTAGATCAGCCTGGCGATTCGGCGCCTCCCGGCGGGCGCGGCCCGGCGCGCTCGGCCTCGTCGGCGGCGGCGGCGAGCATGCCGGCCATGCGACGCGCCTCCTCTGGGCTCAGGCGCGCGTAGATGGGGCGAAGGCCCTCGTGGAGGCGCAGGTCCACGAAGGGACGGCCGCGGAAGACCGGCCCGGCGACGACGGCCTGCACCGCCACCCCGGCACGCCCCTCGCCGTAGCGCACCGACTGGGGGTCCGGGGTGAGCTCGGCCTCGTCGTGGGAGAGCACGACCGCGTCGCCGTCGCGGCGGCCGAGCCCGTCCTCCCAGATCGAGCCGCGGCCTTGGCTCTCCTCCCCCATCGCCCGCACCCTATCCGCGCAGGTCCTCCGGCAGGAGGGAGAAGACGGCGAGGTCCTCGCGGACCGGGCCGCGGAACCAGGCGTTGCGCAGGGTGCCCTCGCGCACGTAGCCGCAGCGGGCGGCGACGCGCAGCGACGCAGCGTTGGCGACCGACGCGTGGAGGTCGAGGCGGGCGAGCCCGAGCGGGCCGAGCGCCCAGCCCGAGAGCAGCGCGAGCGCCCTCGCGGCGACGCCCTGGCCGCGGGCCCACGGCCCGACCCAGTAGCCCACCTCCGCCCGCGCCGGATCGTGGCGGTCCACGACGAGGCCGACCGCGCCGAGCAGCCGGCCGCCGGCCGCCGCCGTCACCGCGAGCTCGATCGACTCGCCGCGCGCCCTCCGCCCGGGCGCGCCGCCGATGAAGGCGCGGCCGTCCTCCTCCCCGTAGTCCGCGGGGATGCGGGTGAAGCGCTGGACCAGCGGATCGCGGCAGGCGGCGACGATGTCGCTGAGGTCGTCGTCGGCGAACTCGCGCAGGCGGATGCGCTCGTCTGCCAGCGGGGGGTCGGGAAGCTCGAGGCTCAGGACCGGATCTTGACGGGCGTCCCCGGGCGCGCCAGGCGCGCGACCCTGACGATGTCCCGGTTGTGCATCCGGATGCAGCCGTTGCTGGCGGCCGTGCCGATCAGCTCGGGGAGGCTGGTGCCGTGGATGGCGACCCGGCCGTTGCCCCCGGCGAACTCGTTGAGCCTCTCGGAGTAGCCGGTGATGGGCATGACGATCGGCCCCAGGAACGCGCCCGGCGTGTAGGTGTGGATGAGCTCGGCGATCGCGAACCAGTCGCTGCGGGGCGTCTCGGTGCCGGGCTTGCCGACGGCCACGGGCGCGCGGACCACCGGCCGGTTGGCGCGGAAGACCGTCAGGCGGCGGTCGCTCACGTCGATGACCACGCGGATCGGCGTCCGGTGCATGCGGAGCACGCCGGCCGGGACCCAGCCGCGCACGCCGTTCGGCCGGATCGGCAGGAGCACCTCCGCCCAGCGGCGCCCGCCCTTCACGACGCTGCGCGTGATCGTGAGCACGGTGGGGCCCTGGCCCAGGGGCGCGACGGGCTGGAGCACCGTGCGGGGCCGGGCCGACTCGCGCGGGGCGCGGCGGGCGACCACGGGGAGCAGGAGGCGGCCGACCCAGGCGACCCTGGGCGTCGGGGGGCCCGGCGCGGACGCCGCCGGCCGCTGCGCCTCGCCGGCGGCCCCCGCGGCGGCCGCCGACAGGGCCAGCCCCACCGCGCACGCCGCGCAGAGGCTGGCGACGAGGGAGCGGGGCGTCATCGGCGGCCAGGCTATCGCCGGGGCCGCCGCATTCCCAAGATCAAGGGCACCTCGGCGACCACCAGCGCCGAGCGGAGGGAGACCGCGCGCCGCTCGAGCGTCTGCCGCGTCGCCGACACGGCCGAGCGCAGGCCGCCGTCGCGCGCGATCTCGCGGGTGACGCGGAGGGCCGTGCGCGGCCCCGCGGCCCGCATGAGGTCCCGCGGCGCCGGCGGCGCGAAGCGGCCGGCCAGCGACCCCACGACGACGAGGCCGGCGGCTTCGGCGAGGGCCCGCCAGTCGGCCACGGGCCGCGGGCGGAGGCCGGCGGCGGCGAGGTCCTCGGCGGCCTCGGCGTCCGCCGCCTCGGCCGGGGCCAGCTCGTGGAGCGCGACGCGCCCGCCCGGGCGCAGGACGCGGCGCGCCTCCTGCAGCACCGCGAGGGCCTCGTCGTCGTCGAGCGTGCTCAGGAGCGCCTCGGCCATCACGACGGTCGCCGAGTCGGCCGCAAGCCCGGTCGCGTCGACGGGCGCCTGCACCACCTCGCGGCCCGGCCCCTTGAGCGCGCGCTCGAGGTGCTCGGCCGCGACGGGGTCGGGCTCCACGCCAGTCCAATCCCGCGGCCCTCGCTCCAGGACCACCGCGGCCGTCGCGCCGACGCCGGGCGCGAGCTCCACGACGCGGTCGCCCGCCTCGAGGCCGATCCCCTCCAGCGCGCGCCGGACCATCGCGGGCCCGCCGGGCTGCGCCAGCCCAGTCGCCAGCCGCAGCGCCGCGGGCCAGGGCTCGGCGTGCTGTCGCGGGGCGGTCGTGGCCATGTCGGCGGGTATCGAAGCAGCCGGGGCGGCGAAAGCCAACCGGCCTAGGGGCCCTAGCGGCGCTGCGCCGTCCTGACACCCCCGCCGGGCCCGCCGACGGCCCACGCGGCGGCCTCGCCCACGGTCGGCGCCGCCGCCACCGCGGGCGCCCCGGACGCGGCTCCGCCCGGGATGGGCGCCCGCTCCCATCGCTCCCCCGACGGCGCGAGGGCGGCCGCGCCCCCGGACTGCGCCTCGCCCTCGTCGCGGCGCCACGAGACCACCGCGGTGCCGCGGCCGTCGATGGCGGCGCCCGTCGCCCTCAGCTCGCAGTCGCAGCGGCGGAGCGCCAGCACGGTGGACGCCCGCCAGAGGCCGCCCTTCAGGCGCGTGCTCGCCTCCACCGACTGGTCCCCGCCCGCCGCGCCCCCGCCCCAGGCGACGACCGCGTCGCCGAACGCGTTGATCGCCACGGCGGGCGCGCCCCCGATCCCGACGTCCTCGGGCGCGCCCCAGCGCGGCGCCGTCGCCGCCCGGCCGGCGGCCTGGAGCACCTCGGTGCCCCCGGGCAGGCGCACGCTCCAGGAGACGAGCGCCGACCCGGAGCCGCCGAGGGCCGCGCCCGCCGACGACCCGTCCGCGTCGGACATCTCCACCGGGCGCTCGAAGGCCCCCGCCACGGTCCGCGACGCCAGGACCCGGCCGTCGTCCACCCAGGCGGCGAGGGCGCCCCTCCCCGGGCTGAGGGCCAGGGACGGCGGCTCGGGGCCGGGCGTGGCGAGGCGCGCCGCCCGGACCGACCACCCGCCGGCCGCGTCGGAGGTCGCCAGGCGGACCTGGAAGTCGTCCCCCAGGCGCTCGATCCAGACCGCCGTCGCCCTGCCGTGCCGGTCGAGCGCGACGGCCAGGTCCTGCACCGGCGCGGCCGCCTCGACGACGCGACCCCGCCGCCAGGGGCCCGCGGGCCCGCGCCGGAGGGCCGCGACGACCAGACGCCCGTTGCGCCAGGCGGCGGCCGCGTCCCCTCCCTCGGTCAGAGCCAGCCTCGTCAGCGAGGCCCCCGGTCCCGACAGCGTGCGGGGCCGCCCCCAGCCGCCGCCCGGGCGGCGCGAGGCGACCTGCACCCGCCCGGCGCCTCCCGGGGCGCCGGGCGGCGTGCGCACCCAGGCCGCGATGGCGCCGCCCCCGGGCCCCGCGGCGACGGCCGCCGCCCCGTACGCGGCCCGGTCGGGCGCCGAGACGCGGACGGGCGCGCTCCACGCGCCCGCGCCGGCGGCCGGGGTGAGCGCGAGGGCCGCGGCGCCAAGGGGCGCGGCGAGGGCGAGGGACACCCTGCGCATCGGGGCGACGTTACCAGCCGGGGCGCCGCCCCCGGCGCGGCGAGGCGCTCAGGAGATGTTCTTGACCGGCGTCCCCACCGGGATTCGCCCCCACAGCCACAGGATGTTCTTGTTGTAGTTGCGCGTGCAGCCGTGGGAGTAGTAGCGCCAGGAGCGGGCCAGCAGGTACTCCTGGTTGGTCCCGTGGATCCCGTAGCCGCGGTGGTACCAGAGCACCAGCGGGCCGAACGCCGGGCTGGGGCCGGCGGTCTTCGAGTAGACGCGGAACGAGCCGATCGGCGTCGGCGTCGAGGGCGCCCCGAAGACGACCGGGAACAGGCGCACCAGCTTGCCGTGCTGGTAGTAGTAGAGCGACGTCTCGCCGATCTTCTGGACCAGGTAGTGCGGCGCCGAGGCGGGCACGCCGTGCGGGTTGGTCCCGGCCACGGTCATCGCCGTGGCGGATGCCCTGCCGCCGGAGTCGATGCCCGGACGCGGTGCGGCGACGAGGCGGAAGCGCCAGCGCCCGCCCCGCGGCGGCCGGAAGGTCGTGCGCACCTTCCCGGAGCGGACCGCCACGCGCGCCAGCGGGCGGAACGCGCCGCCGTTCACCGATCCCTCGAGGACGGCCGTCTCGCCCTTCACCGCAGGGGCGACGTGGCCGGTCGCGGTGAAGGTGTGGCCGGCGATCTGCTGGTACTCGATGGCGCGCACTCGCAGGGCGACCCTGCGGCGCAGGGACAGGTAGCGGCGCCTGCTGGTCCGGACCGTCCCGTCCGGCGCCTGGAGCGTCGCGCGCAGGCTGCCCGGGACGCGCAGGGGCAGCCTGGCGGCGAAGCGGCCGTCGCGGCGCGAGCGCAGCGTGACCAGCGGCGTCCAGGTCGCGCCCTCCATCCGCTCGATCACCACCGGCACGGCCGCGCGCGGGGCGACCTGCCCGGAGACCGCGGCGCGCTCGCCGATCTCGATCGCCGACGGCGCGCGGAACGAGGCGACGCGCAGGTCCCAGACGGGCTGGGCCTGCCCGGCGGCGACGGCCGGGACGACGACGGCGCCCGCGAGCGCGGCCCCGGCGAGCGCCGCGCAACGACCGAGCCCCATCGTCCCCCTCCGCGCCGAGTCCGCCGTGCCGGATATGAGACATCGGGGCGGCGGTCCTGGCAACCGCCCCGGCGTTGCGGGTTCTCCGCGCCCGTTGCAGCGATGAGTTCCGGCGGACCCGAGCGTCATACAGGCGGCGACCGGAAGGAGGCGGCGATGTCAGGCGCGATTTCGGCGGGCGAGCTGGACGCCCGCTACAGCAGCGAGGGCGCGACGGCGACGACGTGGGAGGAGGCCCGGGACCGGCTCGCGGGCGCCGACGTCCATCTCCTCTCCACCGTGCGCCCGAACGGGCGTCCCCACGTCACGCCGCTGCTGGCGGTGTGGCTGGACGACGCGGCCCACTTCTGCACCGGCCCGGACGAGCAGAAGGCGCGCAACCTGTCCCGGAGCCCGCTCTGCGCGCTGATCGCGGCCGGCCCGCCCGACGGGATCGACGTGGTCGTCGAGGGCGAGGCGGTCCGCGTGACCGACGAGGGCCGCCTGCGCAGGCTGGCCGACGCCTGGGTCGCCAGGCACGGGGAGGAGTGGCGCTTCTCCGTGCGCGACGGCGCCTTCGCACACCCGAGCGGCGCGGGCACGGCCCTGGTCTTCGAGGTGGCCCCGGCGGTGGTGTTCGCCTTCGGCAGGGGGGACGAGTACAGCCAGACCCGCTGGCGCCCCGGCGGAGGCTGAGCGGCGGTCCCTGCGGTACCGTTGGCGGCGTGGACGATCCGACGCCGCTCCGCCTCTACGCAGCGACCAGCGGCTGGGAGGGGCCCTTCCAGCACGAGCAGGTGATCGTGGCCGCGGCCGGCGCCGACGAGGCGATCCGGCTGGCGGAGGCGGCGTTCGCCGGCGTTGCCCAGCCGGTCTGCCGGGCCAAGATGCGGGTGGCCGACCTCGGCCCGGTCGCGGCCGGCGTGGTCGCCGGTCCCCTCCGCGCGGGCGACTCGCTCGCCGAGGGGGGCGCGCCGGTGGACCTACGCTGCGGGGTCGAGCCGGTCCCGAAGGGCCCCTAGGGGCCTCTAGAGCCCGGCGCCGCCCCAGCCCGGGGGGTCGGAGGCCGGGAAGGACTCGATCGAGGCCTCCTCGACCCGGTCGACCGAGCCGTTGCCGGCGGCCGTGGCCGCGACCCAGGCGCGCTGGGCGCGTTCGCGGCGGCGGCCGACGAGCGCCCAGGCGACGGCGGCCGCCGCGCCGACCAGGACGCCGACGGCGGCCAGCCGGGCGAGCGGAGCCTGCGCGGATGAGGCGATCCGGTCCGTGGAGCGGATGCAAGCGCGGCCCGGGCCCGGACGCAACCCCGCCTGAGACGCGATCCCCGGCGTGGCCTACATTTTCGGATGTGCTGCGCCGCCGCCCACGGCCCCCCGGCGTCGCGCCCGTGATGCTCGGATTGGCGGCCTCAGCGGCCCTGGGCGTCGGCCTCGTCTACCTGGCGGCGGTGCGCACCGGAGAGGGCCGCCGCCTCGACGATGCCGCGAAAGGCGCCCTTGAGGAGGGGTCGCGGGCCTTCGATGAGACGAGCGAGCTCCTCGATACGATCAGCATCTCTTCGCTGGCCCTGCTGGGCGTTGCCATCATGGCGATCGCGCTGCTCCGAGGCCGCCCGCGGCTCGCGCTCGGCGCGGGAGTCATCGTCCTTGGCGCGAACCTCACGACCCAGGCCCTGAAGGCGACCCTCGGCCGGCCGAGCTCGGGGCTGCCCGAGGCCGGCACCTATCCGAGCGGACACGTGACCGTCGCGATGTCGCTCGCGATGGCGCTGGTGCTGGTGGCACCTCCGGCCCTGCGCACCACTGCGGCGGTGTTCGGGGGGGCCTACGCCATCGGAGTGGGTGTCGCCGTCATGGCGCTCAACTGGCATCGCCCGAGCGACGTCATCGGCGCATACCTCGTGGCCGTCGCGTGGACGGCCCTCGTCGGCGCGGCGTTGGCGAGCACGCCGGGAGCTGGGGAGCTGCGTCGGCCCGAGCGGCCGCCGAGTCGCGCGGCCCAGGTGGTTGCGGGGGCGACGATCGTTCTCGCCGTCGGCTTTGTCGCGGTCACGGTCATCTCCGGCACCTCACACCGCGACCTGGTGCGGTTCGTCGACGACCGCACCGCCTTCGCCGCCGCCGCGGCCGTGTGCGCCCTGGCGGGAGCGGCCCTCGCAGCGGTGGTGGCGGCGCTGCTGCAGCGCGCCTCGCGCGGCGGCGCGGCGACCCGCTAGGGTCGCGCCCGTGCGCGTCGGCGTCCTCACGGGCGGGGGCGACTGCCCCGGGCTCAACGCGGTCATCCGGGCCGCCGTGCGCCTGGGCTCGCGCCGCTACGGCCACGAGCACGTGGGCCTGCGGCGCGGCTGGCGCGGGCTCCTGGACCGCGAGACGATGCCGCTGGACCGCGACGTCGTCGCCCCCATCCTGCCGCGCGGCGGCACGATCCTCGGCAGCTCGCGCACCAATCCCTTCAAGGAGGAGGGCGGCGGCGAGGGGTGCGCCCGGGCCTTCGCCGGCCTCGGCCTCGACGCCCTCATCGCGATCGGCGGCGAGGACACGCTCGGGGTGGCGCGGCGCCTCCACGGCGAGCTCGGCCTGCCCATCGTCGGCGTACCGAAGACCATCGATAACGACCTCTCGGGAACCGACTACACCTTCGGGTTCTGGACCGCCGTGCAGATCGCGTCGGACGCGATCGACCGCCTCCACACCACCGCCGAGTCACACGACCGCGTCATCGTGGTCGAGGTGATGGGCCGCCACGCCGGGTGGATCGCGCTCGAGGCCGGTCTGTCCGGGGGGGCGCACGCGATCCTCATCCCGGAGCGGCCGCCCTCGGTGGAGGCGGTCTGCGAGCGCATCCTGGGGCGGCGCGAGCGGGGGCGCGGCTACGCGATCGTCGTCGTCAGCGAGGGCGTGGAGCTCGTGGGCGAGGCCGACGAGGGCGCGCTCGACGAGTTCGGGCACCGGCAGCTGGCCAAGGTGGGCGTCGCCGAGACCCTCGCCGAGCGCATCGAGGAGGAGACCGGCGTGGAGGCGCGCGCCGTGGTCCTCGGCCACGTCCAGCGCGGCGGCACGCCGGTCGCCTTCGACCGCTCCCTGGCCACGCGGTACGGCATGAGGGCCGCCGAGATGGTGGCCGAGGGCGGCTTCGGGCGCATGGCCGCGCTGCGGGGCGAGCGGGTCGTCGACGTCCCGCTGGACGACGCCGTGAGCGAGCTCAAGACCGTCCCCGAGCGGGTCTGGGAACGGGTCGAGGAGGTCGTCGCCGGGCCCTGAAACGGGGCGCCGAGCGGCCTGGACGGGCCCGCCGGGGCCGGTGCTAACCTCCGCCGCCAGTGTCCAAGAGCCTCGTCATCTGCGAGAAGCCGTCCGTCGCCCAGGACGTCGCCAAGGCCCTCTTCGGGAGCGCCGCGAAGAAGGCTGGCGACCACTGGGAGGGCCCCGACGCGGTCGTCGCCTACGCCGTCGGCCACCTGGTCGAGCAGGTCGATCCGGAGGCCTACGACGAGCGCTACAAGAAGTGGCGCTACGAGGACCTGCCCATCCTCCCGGAGCACTTCCGCTACCAGCCGCGCGACGCGCGGGCGGGCAAGCAGCTCAAGGCCCTCCACGCGCTGATGAAGCGCGCCGACGTGGACCAGATCGTCAACGCCTGCGACGCCGGGCGGGAGGGCGAGCTCATCTTCAAGCTGATCCTCGAGACGGCGCCCGCGGCCGCCCGCGACAAGCCGGTCAAGCGGGCGTGGTTCAGCTCCATGACCCCCGGCGCGATCCGCGAGGCCTTCGACGCCCTGCGCGACGACGCCGCGATGCAGCCCCTGGAGGCCGCGGCCCGCGCCCGCAGCGAGGCCGACTGGCTCGTCGGCATGAACGCCACCCGGGCCGCCACCACGAAGGCCGGCTCGGTGCGCAAGGTGCTCTCGCTCGGCCGCGTCCAGACGCCGACCCTCGCGCTGATCGTCAACCGCGACCTCGCCATCGCCGCCTTCGTCCCCCAGGACTACTGGGAGGTCGAGGCGCGCTTCGAGGCGTCCGCCGAGGCGGGCTACACCGGGCTCTGGCACGAGGGCGCGACGACCCGCCTCGCCGAGGCGGCCCGCGCCGAGGCGATCGCCGCGGCCGCGCGCGGGGGCGAGGGCGTCGTCGAGTCGCTGGAGACCAAGCCCCAGGTCGAGCAGCCGCCGCTCCTCTACGACCTCACCACGCTGCAGCGCGAGGCCAACAGCCGCCACGGGTTCTCCGCCTCGCGGACCCTGAGCGCGGCCCAGGCGCTCTACGACCAGCACAAGCTGCTGACCTACCCGCGCACCAACTCGCGCTACCTGTCCGGGGACATGGCCGGCCAGCTCAAGGGGGTCGCCCGCGGCGTCGGCGCGGCCGCTCCCGAGTACGCCGACGCGGCCCGCTACGTGCTCGGCCTCGACCGGCTGCCGCTCGGGCGCGTGGTGAACGACGCCCGGGTCAC
>DATAGF010000052.1:0-15905 GCA_036257075.1 Miltoncostaeaceae bacterium | reverse complement strand
TCTCGACGACCGGGCGGCCGCGGTAGTAACCGCAGACGCCGCAGACGTGGTGGGTGCGGACCGGGCTCGAGCAGCGCGGGCAGCGGCCCATCCGCGTCGCCTCGATGGCGTGCGTCGCGCGCCGTGTGTCGCGGCGCTGCCGGGAGGTCTTGCGCTTCGGTACGGCCAACGGGATCACCCATCCGGTCGAGGGACTCGCGGAAGGGTAGCGGGACTCGGCCGCCGGGGAAAGGCGCAAGAATGACGCTCCCCTCGACGCTGGCGCAACGCCGGTGGGCCAGGATCGGGTCACGACATCGTGCGAAGGAGGCGTCCCGTGGTCGAGACCGGAACGAGCAGAGTCCGCGTCGCCGTGGTCCAGGCGACCCCGGTGGTCCTCGACGCCGAGGCCACGGTCGAGAAGGCGTGCGACCTCGTCGGCGAGGCCGGCGTCAACGGCGCCCGCATCGTCGCCTTCCCCGAGACCTTCGTCTCGCTCTACCCCAACTCGCGCTGGGCGCACCGCTGCGCGACCTTCGGGCACGAGGGGGCCGAGGTGCACCGGCGCATGTGGGCCGGCGCCATCGACGTGCCCGGGCCGCTCACCGAGCGCCTCGGCGCGGCCGCCCGGCGGGCCCGGGCGTGGGTCGCGATCGGCGTAAACGAGCGCGAGTCGGCGCGGCCCGGCACGCTCTGGAACACGCTGGTCTGGCTCGCGCCCGACGGCGCGCTAGCAGGCAAGCACCGCAAGCTCATGCCGACCCTGCACGAGCGCGTGTTCCACGGCATGGGCCCCGGGGACGACCTCGTCGTCCACGAGTCCGCTTACGGGCGCCTCGGGGGCCTGCTCTGCTGGGAGAACTTCATGCCCGAGGCGCGCGTTGCCCTCCACCGCCAAGGCGTGGACTTCTACGTCGCCCCCACGGCCGACGACCGCGACATCTGGGTGGCGGCGATGCGGGCCTTCGCCTTCGAGGCGGGCGCCTTCCTGCTCTCGCCGGTCCAGTACCTGCCCAAGACCGCCTTCCCCGACGACTTCCCGCTCGCCGACGAGATCGCCGCCGGCCCCGACGAGCTCCTGCAGGGGGCGAGCCTGATCGCCGACCCCTGGGGCAACCTGCTCGCGGGGCCGGTCTCCGGGCGGGAGGAGATCCTCTACGCCGACTGCGACCCGGGGGCGATCATCGCGGCGCGGCGGGTGTTCGACACCGGCGGGCACTACAGGCGCCCCGACGTGACCCTCCCGTCCTGAGCGTCCTGGCGGCGGTCGAGGTCGGGGAAGGCCCGCGCCACCCGCGCCATCCCCTCGGCGACGACCGCCCGAACCCGCCGCTCGACCTCGCCGGCGGGGACCTCGGCGCACACGGCGGCGGAGATCGTCTCGTAGCGCAGGTGGATGACCCCGACCATCATGGCGGCCATCACGCGCACCCGCACGTCGTCCTCGGCCAGCCCGGCGTCGGCCCCCAGCGCGGCGCGGAGCTCGCCGGCGAGGCGCTCGTTCGAGAGGCGATAGCGCCCCTGCAGGCTCGGCGACTCGTGCCAGGTGCGCAGGAAGCGCCGGAAGAGCGCCGCTCCCTCGGGGTCGTAGAGCGCGCTCCAGCCGCCGCCCGCGGGGATCCGGTGGTCGGCGAGCTGGGCGGCGAGGGCCTCGGTGATCGAGCGCCCCTCCGCGCGATCGGCGATGGCCCCGGTGATGGCCGCGAAGATCTCCGCCTCCCGGTCGAGGAAGAGCTCCTCCTTGGACCCGAAGTGGTTGAACACCGTCTTGACCGAGACGTCGGCCGCCTCCGCGATCTCGGCGACCGTCACGTCGTCGAACCCGCGCGCCATGAACATCTCGGTGGCGATGTCGGAGATCGCCTGGCGCGTGAGGGCCTTCTTGCGCTGGCGGCGGCCGGCCGGGAGGGGCGACGGTGAGCCCATGGGCCGATGCTACGTCATCCTTCACCAAGAGTAAACTTTCACTCATTGAAATGACCGCCGCCGGGTGGTTGGCTCGCCGGCATGACGCCTTCAAATGCCATCGAGGTCGAGGGCCTCGTCAAGCGCTACGGCGACACGACCGCGCTGGGCGGCGTCGACTTCGACGTCGCGCGGGGAACGGTGTGCGGGCTGCTCGGCCCGAACGGCGCGGGGAAGACGACCGCGGTGCGCATCCTGACCACGCTGACCCGGGCCGACGCCGGCACGGCGCGCGTGGCGGGCATCGACGTCGCCAACGAGCCCATGGCGGTCCGGCGCCTGCTCGGCCTCGCCGGGCAGGAGGCCACCGTGGACGGCCTCCTGACCGGCCGCGAGAACCTCGTGATGATCGGCGAGCTCCACCACCTGGGGCGCCGCGCGTCCCGGGCGCGCGCGGACGAGCTGCTGGAGCAGTTCGCCCTCGCCGACGCCGGGAAGCGCCTCGCGAAGACCTACTCGGGCGGCATGCGCCGCCGCCTCGACCTGGCGGCGACGCTCGTGGCGCGGCCCGAGATCCTGTTCCTCGACGAGCCGACCACCGGGCTGGACCCGCGCGCCCGCACGGAGCTGTGGGACGTGCTCGAGTCGCTGGTGGACGAGGGGGTGACCATCCTGCTGACGACCCAGTACCTCGAGGAGGCCGACCGCCTCGCCGACGACATCGTCGTCGTCGACCACGGCCAGGTCATCGCCCGAGGCGACTCGCGGGCCCTGAAGCGGCGCGTCGGCGGCGCCCAGGTGGTGGTGACCGTCGCCGACCCGGCCGACCTCGAGGCCGTCGCCGGCCACGTCGCGCGCGTCGCGGCGGCGGAGCCGGCGGTCGACCCCGAGGCGCGCTCGGTCCAGGCGCCGAGCGACGACGGCCCCGGCGTGATCGCCCGCCTCGCGGACGCGCTGGACGAGGACGGGATCGAGGTCGACGACCTCGGCCTGCGCCAGCCGACGCTCGACGACGTCTTCCTCACGCTCACGGGCGAGCGCATCGCCGACGAGCTGGTCGTGGGGGTGGCCTCGTGAGCGTCGCGATCGCGCCGCCCGCCGCCCGCAGGGGCAACGCCCTCGGCGACGCCTGGGTGGTCGCCAGGCGCGGGCTCCTGCACATGCGCCGCCAGCCCGAGGCCCTCGCCGACGTCACCCTGCAGCCCGTGATGTTCGTGCTGCTCTTCGCTTACGTGTTCGGCGGCGCGATCCAGGTCTCCGGCGGCGGCTACCGGGAGTTCCTGATGGGGGGCATCTTCGCCCAGACGATCGTCTTCGGCGCGTTCGGGGTCGCCATCGCCCTCGCCTACGACCGCACCAACGGGGCGATCGATCGCTTCCGCTCGCTGCCGATGGCGCGCGGGGCCGTCCTCGGCGGGCACGCCGTGGCCAGCCTGATCAGGGGGTTGCTCCCGATCATCCTGATGTCCCTCTGCGGCCTGATCGTGGGCTGGCGGATCCACACCTCGGCGCTGGACGCGATCGGCGCCTACGCGCTGATGATCGCCTTCTCGTTCGCCGTGATCTGGCTCGGGGTGCTGCTGGGGAGCCTGCTGCCCAGCGCCGAGGCGGTGCAGGGCGTGGCGTTCGTGGTGATCTTCCCGATCACCTTCATCGCGAGCACCTTCGTGCCGGTCGGCACGCTGCCCGGGGTCCTGCGCACGATCGCCGAGTGGAACCCCGTGACGGCGATGTCGGAGGCGCTGCGCGAGCTGTTCGGCAACCCGCGCGGGGACTTCGGCGCCGACCCGCCATGGCCGCTGGACCACCCGGTCGAGTACAGCCTCCTCTGGATCGCGGCCATCGTGCTCGTCTGCGCGCCGCTGGCCATCCGCGCCTACCAGCGGACCGTGGCCGACTGACCCGCCCCGGGGCGGCCTCAGTCGCCCCGGGAGAGTCGCTCCGAGATCTCCCGCAGAGCCTCCCAGCGGGGGTCGGTCTCGACCGCGACGCAGCCGCAGTCGACGACGTTCCGGTTGGCGCCGCAGGTCGGGCAGAGCCCGGCGCAGTCCTCCCGGCAGAGGATCGTGGCCGGCACCGCCTCGGCGATCGCGTCGCGCGCCCAACCGGCGGCGTCCAGCTGCAGGTCCTCGACGTAGGCGGAGTCGAGGTCCTCGTCGAAGGGCGCGTCGGCTGGGCGGCCCTCGGCGGCGAACTCCTCGCTCTCGACCGCCAGCCGGACGCGCGCCTCCTCGAGGCAGCGCCAGCACGGCCCCACCAGCTCGACCTCGGTGCGCAGGGTCAGGTGCACGCCCGACAGGGAGCGTGCGATGCGCAGATCGACCTCGGGCTCGGGCGGCTCCACCCGGTAGTCCTGGCCCCCGAGGCGCAGCTCGACCGCGGGCACGCGGACCCGCAGCCGGGTCTCGGAGCCCGGCGCGAGGTCGAGGGCGCGGAGGTCGATGATCTCGACCGCCGCCACGGGGCTAGACAGCCGGCTCCTGCGGGAGGGCGTCGGGCTCGAGCGCCCGGTCCTCGGACGGCCCCTGGAGCCGCTCCCGACCGCGCTGCACCGCCTGCAGGAACTTGCCGAGGTTGACCTCGAGCGTCCCGAGCACCTCGTCTGCGTAGTCCTCCGCGCCGAGCCGCACCTCGCGCTCGCGCTGGCGCGCCTCCTCGAGGATCTCCGCCGCCTCGCGCTCGGCGCGCTTGACGACCTCCTGCTCGGAGGCCTCCTGGGTCGCCTTGTCGCGGGCGTCGGCGACGATCCGCTCGGCCTCGCGCTTGGCCTCGGCCAGCATCTCCTGGCGCTCCTTGACGATCCAGCGCGCCTGCTTGACCTCCTCCGGGATGGTCGACCGCATCTGGTCGAGCAGCTCGTAGATGGCCTCGCGGTCGATCCGCACCTGGTCGGTCAGGGGCACCGCCCGCGCGTTGTGGATCAGGTCGTCCAGCTTGTCGATGAGCTCCAGTACGTCCAACGCACCCTCCTAAGGGACCGAGCCAGGACCCGGGCCATGCCGCGCCCGCAGCGCCTGCGCGACGTGGGCGGGGACCCAGTCGTCGACTGCGCCCCCCCATGCCGCCACCTCCCGGACCCCGCTCGAGCTGATGAAGCTGTACTGCGAAGAGGCCGGCAGATAGACGGTTTCGATCTCGGCCGCCAAATGCCTGTTGAGCTGAGCCATCTGGAACTCGTAGTCGAAGTCCGAGATCGCCCTCAGCCCTTTTACCAGAACCGAGGCGCCCAGGTCGCGGGCGTGCTCGATGATCAGGCTGTCGAAGCCCTCCACGCGCACGTTGTCCAGGTGGGCGACGCTCTGCTCGACCATGGCGATCCGCTCCTCGGCGTCGAACAGCGGCTGCTTCTTCACCGATCCGGTCGTCACCGAAACCACGAGCTCGTCGAAGAGCCGGGCGGCGCGCTCGATGATGTCGACGTGGCCGTTCGTCACCGGGTCGTAGGTCCCGGGGCAGACGGCGATGCGGTATCCGTCGACCCTCACCGGCCCTCCAGGCGCAGGACGCTGACGGCCGTGTCGCCGTACGTCCGCTCAATTCGCGAGGCGATCGAAAGGCCCTTCGGCTCGGGGTCGGGACCCGCGGACGGGTGCTCGATCACGACGGTCCCGCCCGGCGTCATGAGGGGCGCCAGGGCCAGGCCGAGGCCCCCCGCGACGCGGGGCAGGAGGCTATAGGGGGGGTCGCAGAGGCACAACCCGAAGCGCCGCCCGGCCGCCCGCTCGGCCGCCAGCGCCGCCCGCCAGTCGCGGCGCACCACCCGCACCCGGCCCTCGAGGGCGAGCGAGGCGGCGTTGGCGCGGATGGCCGCCGCGGCCCGGGGCGAGCGGTCGACGAAGGTCGCCGTCGCGGCGCCGCGCGACAGCGCCTCCAGCCCGAGGGCGCCGGAGCCCGCGAAGAGGTCGAGGACCTCCACCCCGTCGAGCGGCCCGAGCATCGCGAAGACGGCCTCGCGCACGCGGTCCGGGGTCGGGCGCGTGTCCCGTCCCGGAGGGGCGGAGATGCGGCGGCCCCGGTGGGTGCCGGCGACGATGCGCACGCCGGGGCCTCAGGCGTCCAGCAGCCGTGGCAGGGCGTCGAAGCGCTCGAGCACGGCCTCGCGCAGGAGCGCGTGCTCGGGCGCCCGCAGGCGCGGGTCGCGCTCGAGGGTCCGGCGGGCGAGGTGCCGGGCCTCCGCCAGCTCGCGGCGGTCGCGACCGAGGCGGGCGACCCGCAGGTCGGTGGCCCCGGCCTGGCGCACGCCGAGGATGCTGCCCTCGCCCCGGATCTCCAGGTCGAGCTCGGCCAGGCGGAAGCCGTCGACCGTCTGGGTGAGGGCCTCCAGGCGGCGGGCGCCCTCCTCGGTCGCGGGCTCGCCGAACAGCAGGCACAGGCCCTGGTCGGTGCCGCGCCCCACCCGGCCGCGGAGCTGGTGGAGCTGGGCCAGCCCGAAGCGGTCCGCCCCCTCCACCACGATCGTCGTGGCGTTGGGGACGTCGATCCCGACCTCCACGACCGTCGTCGCCACCAGCAGGTCGGTGCGCCCCGAGGCGAAGCCCTCCATGGCGGCGCGCTTCTCGTCCGCGCGCTGGCCGCCGTGGGCCAGGCCGACCTCGAAGTCGGCGAACGGGCCCGCACGGAGGCGCTCGGCCTCGCTCGTGGCGGCGCGGGCCTCGGCGGCCTCACCCTCCTCCACCAGCGGGCAGATGACATACGCCTGGTGGCCGGCCCGCAACTCGGCTCGCACCAGCTCGTAGGCCTCCTCCCGGTCGGCCTCGCGCACCCAGCGCGTCTCGACCGGGGCCCGCCCCGGGGGCCGGCTGCGGATCGTCGAGACCCTGAGGTCGCCGTAGGCCGTGAGCGCGAGCGTGCGCGGGATCGGCGTGGCGGTCATGTAGAGCAGGTGGGCGGCGCCCCCGGGGCCGGCGGCCGCGGCGGCCCGTTCGGAGAGGGCCTGGCGCTGCTCGACGCCGAAGCGGTGCTGCTCGTCGACCACCGCCAGCCCGAGCCGGTGGAAGTCGACGCCCTCCGACAGCAGCGCCTGGGTGCCCACGGCCACGGGCGCCGTGCCCGTGGCGAGCGCCATCAGCCGTCGCTCCCGCTCGGCGCGCGGGACGCGGCCGGTCACCAGCACGGGCGCCAGCCCCGCCGGCGCCAGGAGCGCGTCGAGCGTGCGCAGGTGCTGCTCGGCGAGCGTCTCGGTGGGCACCAGGAGGGCCGCCTGCGCGCCCGCCTCGACCGCCTGGCAGATGGCGAGCGCCGCCACGGCCGTCTTGCCCGAGCCGACCTCGCCCTGCAGCAGGCGCCGCATGGGCCGCGGGCGCGCCAGGTCGCGGCCGATCTCCCGCGCCGCGCGCCGCTGCTCGCCCGTCAGCTCGAACGGCAGCGCCTCCAGCAGCGGCCCCGAGCGGTCGCCGGTCGGCCGCAGGGGCGGGGCGGCCCGGAGGCGCTCCTCGCGCCGCCGCACCGCAAGCAGCCCGAGCTGGAGCACGATCAGCTCCTCGAGGACCAGGCGTCGGCGGCCCAGGCGCGCCTCCTCGCGAGAGCGTGGGAAGTGCACGGCGACGAGGGCGTCGGCGGCTCCGCCGACCCGCAGCCGCGCGCGCATCCAGGCGGGCAGCGGCTCGGGGGCCGCGCGCGCCAGGGGCCGCGCCAGGTCGACGAGCTCGCGGATGCGGCGGGCCGGCATGCGCTCGGTCGCCGGGTACACCGGGACCAGCCCCTGGGTGTGGACCCCCTCGGACCCTCCTCCCCCGAGCACCTCGTGGCTGCGGACGGTCATCTCGCGGCGGCCGGCCTCCGAGACGCGCCCCCGCAGCAGCAGCTCGTCGCCGGGGCGCAGGATGCGGGCGAGGTGCTGCTGGTTGAACCAGAGCGCGGCCATCCGCCCCGTGTCGTCGTGGACGCGGGCGCGGACGATGCGCAGGTTGCGGCGCCGCGTTCGCTGGACGGCGATGTCGTCGAGCACGACCCGAACCGTCGCCTCCTCGCCGGCGGCCAGCCCGGCCACCGGGCGGGCGCCCTCGTCGAAGTCCTCGTAGCGGGCGGGGAGGTGCATCAGGAGGTCGCCGACGGTGTGGATCCCCAGCGCCCGGGCGCGCTCCTCCGTCGTCCTGCCGACCCCCGGCAGGTCGGTCAGCCCGGCGGCCCAGGCCTCGGGACCCGGGCGGCGCGGCGGAGGAGGCGACGGCCACCGGTGCGAGCGTCCGTACCCCAGCGGCGGCAGCGGCGGGGACGCCGGATCCGTCGCGGTTGCGCGCGCGGCCATCGAACGAGCATAATCCGGGGTCGCTCGGACGCCCCCGGCGTCCCATCCGGCACACGAGGCGAGGCGAGGAACGGCGACATGGCGAAGGTCTGCAGCGTCTGCGGAAGGGCTCCCGCGTTCGGGAACAACCGGAGCCACTCCATGCGCGCCACCCCGCGCCGCTTCAACGTGAACGTGCAGAAGGTCCGGATCCTGAAGGGCAAGACGCCGGTCCGCGCCTACGTCTGCACCCGCTGCCTGAAGGCCGGGAAGGTCTTCAAGGCGGTCTAGGCGTCTGTCCCTAGCGCCGCCCGCGGGACGTTCTGAGGACGTCCACCGTGGCGGTGAGGCGCGGGGTCGCCCGCGCCGAGAACGACCTGCGGTGGTCGAACTGGATGCGCCACAGCCCCACGTCGGGGTCGCGCACCGGGATCTGACGGCGGCGGGCGGTGAGGAGGCCGCACGGCTCGCTCGCCCGGCCCATCGCGACGTTGGCCCGGACGCGCGGGCCGAAGCGGTAGTGGGCGTAGACCGGCCGGCCGGGCTCGAGGCCCGAGAACCGGAACGTCACCACGCTGGACGGCGTCGCGCGCCTGGGACTCGCGCTGAACGCGAGCGCGGCGGTGCGGACGCGCAGCCGGTTGCTCGTCCCCAGAGCGGGGTCGGTCGCGACGACGTCGAGCGGCCGCGAACGCGGCACGCGGTCCCGAAGCCGGTCGAGCACGCTGAGGGGGCTCGTGAAGCTCCCGGTCGGGTCCGCGACGGCGCTCTCGGGCCGCGCGCCGCGGCCGACCGCGACGGCGGCGTCCGGGGAGAAGCCCGCCCCGCGGACGACGAGCGGGGGCGACACCAGGGAGCCGTCCGGCTGCTGGGCCGGGCGCAGGCAGACCGCGTCGGTCGCGATGACGGGCGCGGCGCCGGCGAGGGCGGGCCACGCGACCGGCGCGACCGCGGCGGCGACCGCCCAGCGCGCCCGGCGGCGCGGGCGGGCGGTCCCTCGGGCACGGCGCATCTGCTCCTCCTCTCCCAATGCCGCTCTGGTTCCCCGGCCCCGCCTCGGGCGAACCGGTCTCAGCCCACCTCGCGCACCAGGTTGGCCATGACGACCGCGGCGTCGGCGGCGTCGGACCCGGCGTTGCCGACCTCGCCGCCGGCGCGCGCCTCGGCCTGGAGGCGGTCCTCGGTGGTCAGCACCCCGAAGGCCACCGGCACGCCGGTCTCGAGCCCGACCGCCGACAGCCCGCTCGCGGCCGACTGGCAGATGTAGTCGAAGTGCGAGGTCTCGCCCCGGATCACCGCGCCGAGGGCGATGATCGCGGCGTAACGGCCCGTGCGCGCCATGACCTTCGCCGCCAGCGGCAGCTCGAAGGCCCCGGGCACCCAGCGCTCGTCGAGGTGGCCGTCGGGCAGACCCGCCTCGGTCAGCCGCGCGCGGGCGCCCTCGAGGAGCCGCTCCCCGAGGTCGCGGTGGAAGCCGGCGATCACCGCCGCCATGCGCACCCTGCCCTCCAGCCGCGGGGCCGGCGGGGGCGGGTCGCCGCGGGCCACTAGTCGGTGCTCTCCTCGCGGGACGGATCGTCGGCGTCGAAGCGCAGGTCCTGGTGGTGGAGGATGTGGCCCATCTTCTCGCGCTTGGTGCGCAGGTAGTCGGCGTTGTCGCCGTTGGGCTCCATCTCGATGGGGACGCGGTCGACCACCGACAGGCCGTAGCCCTCCAGGCCCACGATCTTCTTGGGGTTGTTGGTCAGCAGCCGGATCGAGGTGAGGCCGAGGTCCACCAGGATCTGGGCGCCGATGCCGTAGTCGCGGAGGTCCGGCGGGAAGCCGAGCTCGATGTTGGCCTCCACGGTGTCGAGCCCCTGGTCCTGCAGCTCGTAGGCGCGGAGCTTGTTCAGCAGGCCGATGCCGCGGCCCTCCTGGGCGATGTAGAGCAGGACGCCGCGGCCCTCCTGGGCGATGGTCCGCATCGCCGCCTTGAGCTGGGCGCCGCAGTCGCAGCGCTGGGAGCCGAAGACGTCGCCGGTCAGGCACTCGGAGTGCACCCGCACCAGGACGTCCTCGGCGCCGTCCACCTGGCCCTTCACGAGCGCCAGGTGGTGCTTGCCGTCGATGATCGAGCGGTAGCCGACCGCGGTCCACTCGCCGTACTCGGTGGGCAGCCGCGCGGCGGTGCCGCGCTCGATGAGGCGCTCGGTCCGCCGGCGGTGCTCGATGAGATGGGCGATCGTGATCAGCTTGAGCCCGTGCTCGGCCGCGTAGGGCACCAGGTCCGGCACGCGGGCCATGGTCCCGTCGTCCTTGGCGATCTCGCAGATCACGCCGGCCGGGATGAGCCCGGCGAGACGGGCGAGATCGACCGCCGCCTCGGTGTGG
The DNA here is from genome assembly GCA_036257075.1 of Miltoncostaeaceae bacterium. Taxonomy (GTDB): domain Bacteria; phylum Actinomycetota; class Thermoleophilia; order Miltoncostaeales; family Miltoncostaeaceae; genus DATAGF01. The sequence continues at coordinate 5,422 of DATAGF010000052.1, read as the reverse complement.
CCGGCGCGCTCCAGCACGCCGCCGGGGCGGGCGCGCAGCGGGAAGACGTGCCCGGGCTTGACCAGGTCCTCCGGCCCCGAGTCGGGGTCGATCGCGACCATGACCGTCCGTGAGCGGTCGGGCGCCGAGATGCCGGTCGTGATGCCGTGGCGGGCCTCGATCGCCTCGGTGAAGGCGGTCGCGTTGGGGGTCTCGTTGTGCCGCACCATCGGCTTGAGGCCGAGCTGGTCGCAGCGCTCCTCGGTGAGGGCGAGGCAGATGAGGCCACGGCCGTGGGTGGCCATGAAGTTGATGGCCTCGGGGGTCGCGAACTGGGCCGCCATCACCAGGTCGCCCTCGTTCTCGCGGTCCTCGGAGTCGAGGATCACGACCATGCGCCCCGCGCGGATCTCCTCGATCGCGTCGGCCACGGTGGCGAAGCGGGCGCTGGTGCTCGTCATTCGGCGTCCCTCCCGGAGGGCGCGTAGGGCAGCGTGAGCGACTCCACGTATTTTGCCACCACGTCCACCTCCAGATTGACGGCGCGCCCCACCGCCCCCGGGCCGAGGGCCGTGACGGCCATGGTGTGGGGGATCAGGGCCACGGTGAACGCGTCCGCCAGCCGGGCCGCGACGGTGAGGCTGACGCCGTCCACGGCGATGCTCCCCTTTTCCACGATGTAGCGCATGAGGGCGGCCGGCGGGGCCACCTCGAGCAGGGTGCTCTCGCCCTCGCCGTGGGCGCCGCGCACCGTCCCGACGCCGTCCACGTGGCCCTGCACGAGGTGGCCGTCCAGCCGGTCGCCCAGGCGCATCGGCCGCTCCAGGTTCACCCGGTCGCCCGGCGCGAGGGCGCCGAGCGCGGTGCGCCGCAGGGTCTCGGCGACGCAGTCCACCCCGAACCCGTCCGCCGTGACCTCGACCGCGGTGAGGCAGGCGCCGTTGATCGCGATCGAGTCGCCCACGCGGAGCCCCTCGGTGACGTCGCGCGCCGTCACGAGCAGGCGCGCGCCGGCCGTGCCGGGGCGGACCTCGGCGACCCGGCCGGCCTCCTCGATCAGGCCGGTGAACACCTCATCCGCCTCCCGCCAGGGGCCGCAGGCGGCCCGTCACCAGGATGTCGTCGCCCACCCGCTCCGCGATCACGCCGGTCAGCCGCGGCGCCAGCGCGAGGCTCGGCGCGCCGGCCCCGCCGAGGGCCGAGGGGGCGTCGCGGCCGCCGATCAGCATCGGCGCCAGGAACCAGGCGACCCGGTCGACGGCGGCGGCCGCCACGAGCGCCCCGGCGAGCTCGGCGCCGCCCTCGACCAGCAGCGACTGGATGCCCCGCTCCCCCAGCGCCCGCAGCCCGGCGGCCACCCGCTGGGCGGGGCCGCCCTCCAGCCCCGCCACCTCGGCGCCGGCGGCCTCGAGGGCCGCCACCCGCTCCGGCGGGGCATCGGCGGCGGCCAGGACGATGAGCCGCTCCTCGGGCGCGCCGTGGACGAGCGCCGAGCGCAGGGGCAGGCGGGCGGCCGAGTCGAAGACGACGCGGGCGGGCTGGCGCACGGGGCCCTCCACGTCCCGCGCGGTGAGGCGCGGGTCGTCGGCGATCGCCGTGCCGAGGCCGACCCCGACGGCGTCGTGGTCGGCGCGCCAGCGGTGCACGAGGGCGCGCGACTCGGGGCCGGAGATCCACTGGCTCTCGCCGCCGGCCGTGGCGACCTTGCCGTCGAGGCTCGTGGCCAGCTTGAGAGTCACGTGGGGAAGGCCGGTGAGCGCCCAGGTCAGGAAGGGGGCGTTGAGCTCGGCGCAGGCCTCGGCGTCGGCGCCGTTGGCGACGGCGACCTCGATCCCGGCCGCCCGCAGCACCTCCCGCCCCTGGGCGCGGTCGCGCTCCAGCGGGTCGGTCGCCCCGATCACCACCCGCCCCACGCCCGCCGCAACCAGGGCGTCCGCGCACGGCGGGGTGCGCCCGTGGTGGGAGCAGGGCTCCAACGTGCAGACCACCGTGGCGCCGCGCGCGGCCTCGCCGGCCGCCGCCAGGGCGGCCGCCTCGGCGTGCGGCAGCCCGGGGCCCTCGTGCCAGCCCTCGGCGACGGGCTCGCCGTCGCGGAGCACCACGGCCCCGACCAGGGGGTTGGGGCTCACCCGGCCGCGGCCGCGCAGGGCGAGCTCCCGCGCCCGCGCCAGCGCGTCGCGCTCGGCGTCGGAGACGCTCATCCCGCCGCCAGGGCGGCCAGCTCCGAGTAGGCCGCGACCGGGTCGGGGGCGCGGAAGATCGCCGACGCGGAGACGAACAGCTGGGCGCCGGCGTCGCGGACCGACGGCAGCGTGCCGGCGGCGATGCCGCCGTCGATCTCGATCGCCGCCCTGTCGGGCAGCAGGGCGCGCAGGCGCTCCGCCCGGCCCGGCGTCGACGCGAGGAAGGTCTGGCCGGCGAACCCGGGGTCGATCGCCAGCAGGTTCACGTAGTCGAGGTCGTCGCGGAGCTCGGCGGCGTGCTCCAGCGGCGTGCCGGGGTTGAGCGCCAGGCCGGCCAGGCACCCGGCCTCCCGGATCATGGCGAGCAGGCGGTGCGGGTGGGGGTCGGCCTCCACGTGGACCGAGATCGCGTCCGCCGCCTCGGAGAACAGCGGGATCACGTCCCTGGGGCGGAAGACCATCAGGTGCACGTCGACGAGGCCGCCGGCGGCGTGGATCGGCCCCGCGACCGCCCGGGCGAAGTCCGCCCCGAGGGTGAGGTTCGGGACGAAGTGCGCGTCCATCACGTCCACGTGGAAGGCGCGTGCGCCGGCGGCGATGAGGGCGTCGAGCTGCTCGCCCACGCGCAGCGGGTCCGCCGACATCAGCGACGGGAGCACCTTGCCGGCCGCGGGCGGGGCCGGCCTCATGCGACCCTCATCCGGGCGATGAAGAAGCCGTCCGTGCCATGCCGGTGGGGAAGCGTGAGCAGCGCCTCGGGCCGCCGCGGGTGGGCGAGGCCGGGAGAGGCGGCGCCGAGGTCGTCGAGCGGGGCGCCGGCGGCCTCGACGACCTCCTCGTTCTCCTCGGCGATGAGCGTGCAGGTCGAGTAGACGACCCGCCCGCCCGGGCGCGCGAGGCCGAGCGCCCGCTCGAGCAGCCCGCGCTGGAGCTCCGTGAGTGGCCCGAGCGCCTCCTCGCGACGGCGCCAGCGGGCGTCGGGCCGCGCCGACAGGACCCCGAGCCCGGTGCAGGGCGGATCCACCAGCACCGCGTCGTAGCCGCCCTCGAGCGGCACCTCGCGGGCGTCCCCCTCCACCACCTCGACGTCGGCCCCCATGCGGTCCGCGAGCTCGCGCAGCGCCCGCGCGCGGGCCGGGCGCAGCTCCACGGCCGTGATGCGCGCGCCGCCGCCGGCCAGCGCCGCCATGTGGGTGGTCTTGGCGCCGGGGGCGGCGCAGAGGTCGAGCACCCGCTCGCCTGGCCGGGGATCGACGACGAGGGAGACCAGCTGCGACGCGCGGCTCTGCCCCATCGCGAGGCCCCGCGCCCAGGCCCGTGACTCCTCCAGCGCGAACGGGGCCGACAGGACGTAGGCGTCGGGCACGAGTGGGTCGCGCCTCCAGCCGGGGGGCAGCTCGGCCTCGAGCTCCTCCCGCGGGCCGCGCAGCGGGTTCCAGCGCAGCGCCGACTCGGCCGGCGCGGCCGCCGCCTCCATCACCGCGACGGCATCGGCCTCGCCCAGCGAGGCGACGAGGCGCTCCGCGATCCAGTCGGGCATCGAGTGGCGCACGCCGGCGGCCTCGGGACCCCCGGCGTCGAGCTCCGCGAGCAGCGCCGGGCCCTCGTCGGCGATGCGCCGCAGGACCGCGTTCACGACGCCGGCGCGCGCCGAGGCTCGCGCCTTGGGGCCGCGCAGCGCCCGCGCCTGGCGCACCGCCTGGTCCACCGCGGCCCGCGCGGGCACGCCGTCGGAGAAGGCCAGCTCGTAGGCGCCGATGCGCAGGATGTCGCGGACCGCCGGCTCCAGTGACGCCGGGCGGTCGAGGGCGCCGTCGATCAGCCAGTCGAGGGTGCGGCGGCGCTGAACTGCGCCGTACGCCAGCCGGGTCGCCTGGGCGCGCGTCCGCGGATCGAGGTGTGCGCGGCGCGCCTCGGCGGCGAGCGCGCGATCGGCGTACGCGCCGTCGTCGACGCGGCGCAGCACGCGGAGGGCGACGCTGCGCTCCGGCGCGATCCCGTTCCGGGCCTCAGCCACCGGCCGCCCCGATCTCGAGGGGCCCCCGCCAGCCGCGCAGGAACGCCGCCGCCTCCATCCGCCCCCTGCCGGGGGGCTGGAGCTCGAGCAGCTCGAGCGACCCCTCGCCGGCCGACGCCACGAGCCGCCCGCCCTCGGCGACGAGCGGCGCCGGCGCGTCCTCCACGAGGGCGCGCGCCCGCCAGACCTTGAACGGCTCGCCGCCGATCGCCAGCGTGGCGCCGACGTCCGGCGACAGGGCCCGCACCTGGCGGGCGAGGTCGACGGCGGGCCGGGAGAGGTCGAGGGGCCGGTCCTCGGGCGCGATCTTGGGCGCGAGCGAGACCCCTTCCTTCGGCTGGGGGACCGGCTGGAGACGGCCGGCGGCGAGCTGGTCGAGCACCTCGGTGAGCAGCGGCCCGCCGATCTCGCTCAGCCGCGCCGTCAGCGAGCCGGCGTCCTCGTCGTCGCCGATCGCGACCCGGCGGGCCGCCAGCATCGGGCCGGTGTCGAGGCCGGCGTCCATCTGCATGACCGTCACGCCCGTGTGGGTCGCGCCGTCCATGATCGCGCGCTCCACGGGCGCCGCGCCGCGGTAGGCCGGCAGCAGCGAGAAGTGGACGTTGATGCAGGGCCAGCGCGAGAGCACCGCGTCGCGGAGGATCTGCCCGAACGCCACCACGGCGAGCGCCTCCGCGCCCGAGGCGGCGATCTCCTCGACGACCGCGGGGTCGTTGATCGTGCGCGGACGGAGCACGGGGATCCCGAGCGCCTCCGCCGCCTCGGCGACCGGGGTCGGCGACGGCGTGCCGGAGCGGCCGCGGGCCTTGTCCGGCTGGGTGACGGCGACTGTGACCTCGTGCCCCCCGCTCGCCAGTGCGCGCAGCGGGGCGACCGCCGGCTCCGGGCTGCCCGCGAACGCGACCCTCATGGCCTTACGGGCCTGTCAAAGAAGTCGGTCGCACACCTGCCGGCTTTGTCGGCCCCCGGCCGACCAGAGAACCTTCGCCCTTCGGCGCCCGCGTCAACGCCGATGCCTCCTGGCATCGGCGTCGGCCGCGTCCATCCGAATGGCTCGGTTTTCGCTCGGCATCTGCACGACCTTGGTTCTTTGACAGTCCCTTAGGGGCCGAGGCCCTCGAGCACGCCGGTGAGGTCCAGGACGAGCAGCGCCATCAGGGCGGCCGCGGCAAGCCCGTACCAGAGCCACGCGGGGTCGCGCCGGCGGCGGCTCACGGGGACACCCTGAGCACCAGCAGGGCGA
>DATAGF010000045.1:0-12266 GCA_036257075.1 Miltoncostaeaceae bacterium | reverse complement strand
CGCCGGGGAAGTAGGCGGCGATCGCGTTCTCGGGGGTGTCCGGGATGCTGCGCACGTAGGGCGTCCACATCAGCGGGATGCGCTTCCCGCCGGACTTGCGCACCACCTGGCGCACCTTCGCCCAGGCCTTCGCGTAGTCGCTCGGCGCGTTCTTGTTCACCATCCCCGACCAGGCGTACCAGGGGGTGTTGGGCTCGGGCATGGGCCGCAGGATCGGCGTTGGCCTGAGCCTGCGCAGCTGGTGGGTCAGGCGGATGAGGCCGCGGTTCTGCCGCCCCCGGCGGATCTGCGAGAGCCGGAAGAGCGGCTGCCGCGGCCCGGCCGCCTGCTTGCCGCCGTCGGGCATCCAGGAGACGAGCAGGCGCGCTCCGGTGCGTCTGGCGAGAGCAACGATCTGAGGCTCCACCAGCCGCCCTCCCGTGACGTAGGTCGAGATGACCCGCGTCCCGCCCCTGCCCACCTGGGCGCGCAGGGCGGTGAAGCCCTTCGACGGGTCGTCCTGGTACACGCCGATCTGGACGGCCGCCCCGGCCGGCGCCGCCCGGAGGCCACCCGTCCCCGCCGCGACGGCGAGGGCCACCACGACCACCGCGGCGGGGATGAGCGTGCGCCGCCGAGCGGGGGTCCGGTCGCGGCGCCCGGGGGACATGGCGGGGTACCGTACTCACGCCGTTCGCCGAAACCGCGCCGGTCCCCCGGAACCTGACGGTTCCATAAGAGAGTCCTCACATGCGGGCGGAACCGCGGTGAAGCGGCGGCGGCGAGGCGGCCGCCGCGCGTGGACTAGAGGACCGGCGTGCCCGCCTGGAGGCGCGGGTAGAGCGGGAACCGCTCGCCGATCGCGCGGGAGCGCCCACGCAGGGCCTCGAGCTCGCCCTCGCCGGCGCCCGGGTCGAGCGCGGCGACGATGATGCGCGCGATCTCGCGCATCTCGTCCTCGCGCAGGCCGCGGGTGGTGAGCGCCGGGGTGCCGATGCGCAGGCCGGAGGTCACCGTCGGGGGCCGCTCGTCGAACGGGATGCCGTTCTTGTTGACTGTGATCCCCGCGCGCTCGAGGCGTTCCTCGGCGTCGGCGCCGGTGAGCGGGGTCGCGGACAGGTCGACCAGGACCAGGTGGTTGTCGGTCCCGCCGCTGACCAGGTCGACCCCGCCCGCCATGAGCTCGTCGGCCAGGGCCTTGCAGTTCAGGACGGTCTGCTCCTGGCGCGCGCGGAACTCCGGCGTGAGGGCCTGGCCCAGCGCCACCGCCTTGCCGGCGATCACGTGCATGAGCGGGCCGCCCTGGAGGCCGGGGAAGACGGCGCGGTCGACCTTGGTGCCCAGCTCCTCGCTCGACATCACCAAGCCCGCGCGCGGGCCGCCGAGGGTCTTGTGGATGGTGGTGGTCACGAGGTCGGCGATCCCGACCGGCGTGGGGTGCTGGTCGGCGGCGACGAGGCCGGCGATGTGGGCCATGTCGACCATGAAGAGCGCGCCGACCTCGTCGGCGATCTCGCGGAAGGCCGGGAAGTCGATGATGCGCGGGTAGGCCGAGGCCCCGGCGAGGATCAGGACGGGGCGCAGCTCGCGCGCCATGTCGCGCACCTGATCCATGTCGATGCGGCAGTCGCCGCGTCGCACCCCGTAGTGGTGGAACTCGTAGAGCTTCCCCGAGAAGTTGACCTTCAGGCCGTGCGAGAGGTGCCCGCCGTGGGCGAGGGCCATCGCGAGCACGCGGTCCCCGGGCTGGAGCACGGCCGCGTAGGCGGCCTCGTTCGCCGTCGCGCCGGAGTGCGGCTGGACGTTGACGTGGGCGGCGCCGAAGACCTCCTTGGCGCGGTCGATCGCGAGCTGCTCCGCCTGGTCGACGACCTCGCACCCGCCGTAGTAGCGCCGCCCGGGCAGCCCCTCGGCGTACTTGTTGGTGAGCACGGAGCCCACCGCCTGGAGCACGGCGTGGCTCGTGAAGTTCTCGCTGGCGATCATCTCAAGCGTCTCGCCCTGGCGCTCGGCCTCGGCGCGGAGGATCGCCGCGATGGCGGGGTCGACCTCGGCGATGTCCCGGGAGAGGTAGCTGTCGTCGTCGATGAAGCTCACGCGGAGACCCCCGGGCGTCGTCATGGGAAGGCCGAAGATCGCTGAAGAACAAAGGTCGCGCGGCCCGCCGAGCGAAAACCAAGCGATCCGGATGGACGCGGCCGACGGCGATGCCAGGAGGCATCGGCGTTGACGCGGGCGCCGGAGCGCGCCGGTTTGCAGCCGGCGGACGTGCGACCGACTTTTTCAGCGAGCTTCAACATCGAGGGTACACCCCGCCTCGGCGAGCGAGGCCGCCACGGCGTCCGGGGCGGGGCCGGGCCGCACCAGCAGGGCCGGCCCGCCCTCGGCCACGCCGCGCAGGTCGACGACCGCCGAGGCGGTGCCCGGCAGCCGCCCGCCGTCGACCACGGCGGCGCACCCGGCGCGCAGGGCCTCGGGGACGGCGTCGACCGTGGCGGGCTCGGGGCCGCCCGGGCGGTTGGCGCTCGTGGCGACCAGCGGCAGGTCGAGCCCGGCCAGGGGGCCGTCGACCAGCGGCGCGCGCAGCCCCAGGGACCCGGGGGAGCCCCCGGCGGCGGCGCCGTAGCGCTCGCGGACGTCGGCCAGCAGGCAGGTCGCGGGCCCGGGCAGCAGCGCCGAGGCGGCGGCGCGCACCGCGGGCGCCTGTCCCGCGAGCGCCTCGCCCAGCAGCGGCCTGGAGTAGACGAGCACCTGGCAGGGCTGGTCGCGCGGGCGCCCCTTCAGCGCGTAGAGCGCCTCGACGCCCGGGCGGGAGTCGAGCCACGCCGCCAGCCCGTACACGGTGTCGGTCGGCAGCAGGGCGACCCCGCCCCACACCAGGGCCTTCCGCAGCCCGGCCGGGAGGCGGCTCACCCCGGCCTCCGGCCGCCGACGACCCGCTCGACCCCCGCCAGGTCGGCCCGCCGTCCCACCCCCTCGAGCCCGGCATCGCTCAGCGCCGCGGCCGCCCGCTCGGCCTGGCCCGCGCCCACCTCGACCAGCAGCGAGCCGCCCGGCTCGAGGTGCCCCGGCGCCTCCGCCGCCAGCCGGGCGATCGCCTCCATGCCGGTCGGCCCCGCCACCAGGGCCTCGACCGGCTCGAAGCGCAGCTCGGGCGGCGCGGCCTCGAGCTCCCCCGGGGAGAGGTAGGGCGGGTTGGCGGCGATGACCGCGAAGCGCCGCCCGGCGACCGCGTCCAGCCCGTCCGAGGCCAGCCACTCGACCTCGAGCCCGAGCCGGCGCCCGTTCGCGCGGGCCACGCCGAGGGCCGCCTCGGAGCGCTCGAGCGCCGTCACCCGCAGGCCCGGCCCCTCGTCGGCGAGGGCGAGGGCCACCGCGCCGCTCCCGGTGCCCCAGTCGAGGACGGCGGCGCCGGCCGGCGCGATCTCCAGGGCCCACTCCACCAGCAGCTCGGTCTCCGGCCGCGGCACCAGCACCTCCGGCCCGACCTCCAGGCGCAGCCGCCGGAACGCCCGCTCGCCGGTGATGTACGCCACCGGCTCGCGCCGGCCGCGGCGCGCGACGAGCGCCCGGGCGCGGTCGAGCTCGGCCGGCGTCAGGGGACGCTCGGCGCCGGTGTAGAGGGCGAGCCGCTCGACGCCGAGGGCGTGCGCCACCAGCAGGTCGGCGTCCAGCCGGGGCGAGGGCGAGCCGCGCTCGGCGAGGTAGGCGGCGCTGCGCCGCAGCACCTCGCCGACCGACAGGAGCTGGGCCGCGCGGGTCAGCTGCGCGCGCGGGCCAGGATGAACGAGGTCAGCGGGCCGAGCAGGAACCCGTGCACCGCGTCGGAGACCTCGCGGAGGGCCGAGGCGTCGGGCAGCGCGTCCCCCTGGGTGTGGACCAGGCGGATGTACACCTTGGACGGCTCGGCGTGCATGGGCTCGACCGCCACCTCCATCGCCACCTCGCCGGACTGGCGCCAGATGCGCAGGCCCACCGACACCTCGTCGCCGCCCAGCATCTCGAGGCGACCCGGGTCGATCTGCAGGATGCTGGTAGCGAGCAGCTCGCGGACGACCTCGGCGTCCTCGATGTCCCACACCGCGACCAGCGTGACGTCATCGATCCAGAGCTGGCCGATCTCGTAGCGCTCCACCGCCTCCTCGAGGAGGCCCACCACCCGCTCGAGGCCCTCGCGGTAGCCCAGGCCGGTCACGGCGCAGGACGCGGTCTGCGACGGCCTGAGCACGAACTCGGCGCCGTCCTGGCTCGAGTAGGTCGCGCCGCCGTCGGAGTGGTACTCCATGCGCGTGAGCCCGTAGCGCTCGCTGATCGAGGCGAAGAACAGCGCCAGGTCGTCGAGGGGCATGTCGACCGGCTCGTGGCGCACCGCGAGGCCCAGGAACTCGACCCGCAGCTGGTCGGGGTTGGGCGTCACGCCTCACCCCGACGAGGACCCGCGCCGCAGAGAGCGCGGAGAGGCCGAGGAGGGGTCATCGCGCCACCTCCGCCGGGGCCTGGCGCTCCAGCAGGCGGCGGCGCTCATCGGCCGCGAGCGCGTCGGTGAGGGCGTCGAGCCGCCCCTCGAGGACCTGCTCGCGCAGGGGGACGGTGAGGGCGACGCGGTGGTCCGTCACCCGGTTCTGGGGGTAGTTGTAGGTGCGCACCTTCTCGGACCGGTCGCCGGATCCGAGCTGCGATCGGCGCGTCGCCGTCAGCTCCGCGTCGCGCTCGGCCTGGAGGCGCTCGTAGAGGCGGGCGCGAAGGACCCGCATGGCCCGCTCGTAGTTCTGGAGCTGGCTCTTCTCGTCCTGCATCGAGACCACGATGCCGGTCGGCAGGTGGGTCAGGCGGACGGCGGAGTCGGTCGTGTTCACGCTCTGCCCGCCGGGGCCGCTCGAGCGGTAGACGTCGCGCTTGACGTCGTTCGGGTCGATGCTGACGTCGACCTCCTCGACCTCGGGCAGCACCGCGACCGTCGCCGTCGAGGTGTGGATGCGCCCCTGGCTCTCGGTCGCCGGGATTCGCTGCACCCGATGCACGCCCGCCTCGTGCTTGAAGACGGCGTAGGCCCCCGTGCCCGTCACCGCCAGGGTGGCCTCGCGCAGCCCGCCCGCGTCGGCCTCGCTGGCCGCCATCAGCTCGACGCTCAGCCCGCGCGACTCGGCGTAGCGGGTGTAGACGTCGAGCAGGTCGCGCGCGAAGAGGGCCGCCTCCTCGCCGCCGGTGCCGGCGCGGATCTCCACGATCGTGTTGCGGTCGTCGTCGGGGTCGGGCTCGATCAAGGCCTCGCGGATGCGCGGGGCGAGGTCGTCGAGCTCGGCGCGGGCGTCGGCGAGCAGCGAGCGCACCTCGTCGTCGTCGCCCTCGGCGAGCAGGGCCTCGGCCTCGGCCTCGCGGCCGGCGGCGTCCTCCCAGCGCGTCGCCAGCTCGAAGGCCTCGGACAGGTCAGCCCAGCGCTTGCTCACGGCGGCGAAGCGCGCGCGGTCGGACGGCAGGGCCGGGTCGGCGAGGGCGTCCGCCAGCTCCGCGCGCGTGCGCGCGATCTGCTCGACCAGGGGTCGGACGTCGGCGCTCACGTCAGCTCTCCCGGCGGGGCGCCGGGTTGCCTGGCGCCCCTACCCGCGCCGGCTGCGGGCCAGCTTGCGCTGGAACCGCTCGACCCGGCCGCCGGAGTCCACGAGCTTCTGCTTGCCCGTGTAGAAGGGGTGGCAGTTGCTGCAGATCTCGACCTTGATGTCGGGCTTGGTGGAGCGCGTCTCGAACTCGTTGCCGCAGGTGCAGCGGACGCGCGCGACGACGTACTCGGGGTGGATGTCGGTCTTCATGCCGCCGCCTTTCGGTGTACAGAAGGCGGGGCCGCTCGACGCGGCCCCGTCACACGCACCACTCTAGCGCGAGCATCCAGCGCACCGCTCACAGGAGTCCACGTGCCCGAGCTCCGCATCGCCAGCTTCAACCTGGAGAACCTCGACGACCGGGCGGACGAGCAGCCCTCCCTGGCCGACCGCATCGCCGTCATGCGCCCACAGCTCGTGCGGCTGCGCGCCGACGTCCTCTGCCTTCAGGAGGTGAACGGCCAGGAGCGCGAGGGGGCGCCGCGGGCCCTCGCGGCGCTCGACGACCTGCTCTCCGACACCGTCTACGCGGCCTACCCGCGCGTCAGCACCCTGACCCAGGCCGGCGAGCCCTACGACGAGCGCAACCTCGTCGTGCTGAGCCGCTACCCCATCCTCGCCAGCCGCCAGCTCAAGCACGACCGCGCCCCGGCGCCGGAGTACCGCCGCGTCACCGCGAGGCCGCCCGACGAGGCCGCGAAGATGATCACCTGGGAGCGGCCGATCCTGCACGTCACGATCGACCTGCCCGGGGCGCTGCAGCTCGAACTCGTCAACGTCCACCTGAAGTCGAAGAACCCCAGCGACGTCCCCGGCCAGCGGGCCGACACCTTCACCTGGCGCAGCTCGGCCGGCTGGGCCGAGGGCTACTTCCTGTCGGCCATGCGCCGGGTCGGCCAGGCGCTCGAGGTCCGGATCGTCGTCGACGAGCTGTTCGACTCGAATCCCGACGCGCTCGTGTGCGTCTGCGGCGACTTCAACGCCGACGCGGACGACACCCCGGTGGCGGCAATCCGGGGCGACGTCGAGGAGACCGGCAACTCGGCGCTGGCCGGGCGCGTGATGGTGCCCTGCGAGCGGACCATCGCCGAGCCCGCGCGCTACTCGCTGTTCCACCACGGCCGCGGCGAGATGATCGACCACGTCCTCGCCAGTCGTCGGCTGCTCGCCTTCTACCGGGGCGCCGAGGTGCACAACGAGCTGCTCCACGACGAGTCGGTCGCCTTCGCGGGAGACGTGAAGTTCCCAGAGTCGGACCACGCCCCGGTCGTCGCGGAGTTCGAGGTGCCTGGGTAGTCCGGGCGCGCGAGCAATGATGCGCCAGCTGGGGCCGGGCAGGCCTCGGGCGCGCCAGCGAGAAGGCTCCGGCCTTCGGCCGGGCGCCTTTCTCGCAAATGCGGCCTAATCCGGCCTTACCGCCTTCGGCGGGGCGAGAGGCCGGAATCTCCCGTCGCGCGCTCTGGCGTTTTTCTTAAGACTTCCGCTCCTTCACCAGCTCGGTGAGCTTCGGGACGATGTCGTTGAGGTCGCCGACGATGCCGAGGTCGCTGAACTCGAAGATCGGGGCGTTCGGGTCCTTGTTGATCGCCACGATCGTCTGCGAGGTCTGCATGCCGACCTTGTGCTGGATCGCGCCCGAGACGCCCGCCCCGATGTAGAGCTTCGGCGAGACCACCTTGCCGGTCTGGCCGACCTGGGTCGGGTAGGGGTACCAGCCCGAGTCGACGACCGCGCGGGTCGAGGCCACCGCCCCGCCGAGCGCCGCCGCGAGCTCCTCGAGGATCGAGAAGTTCTCGGGCGCGCCCAGGCCGCGTCCTCCCGTCACGAGGATGTCGGCCTCCTCGATGGACGGGCCGCTCTGCTCCTCGTGGGCCTGCTCGACCATCTCGGCCTTCGACGAGAAGTCCTCCAGGGCGGCGGAGATCTCCTCGACGGCGGCCTCGCCGCCGGACTCGGCCGGGTCGAACGAGCCGGCGCGGACCAGGCCGAGGCGCGGCTCGGCCGTCCAGCCGACGTCGGCGATGACGGTGTCGCCGAGGGCGGAGCGCTTGCCGACCAGGGCGCCGTCCTGCACCTCCAGGTCGTTGAGGTCCCAGTTGAGGCCGGCGCCGAGGCGAGCGGCCACCCCGCCGGCCACGTCTGACGCCAGCACCGAGGCCGCGAAGAGGACGGTGCCGAAGCCCTGGTCCTGCACGAGCCTGCTGATGACGTCCACGCGCGGCTGGGGCAGGGGGGCCTCGAGGGCGGCGTCGTCGGCCACGAACACCTTCTTCGCGCCGAAGCGCCCGGCCTCGGTCGCGACGTCGCGTACGCCCGCGCCGATGATCACGCCGGCGGTGTCGGGGTCGAGCTGGGCGGCCTTGCCCAGCACGCCGAGCGCGCCGCGCTGGATCGACGACCCGTGGTGCTCGAGGAAGACCAGCGTGCTCATACCAGCTTCCTTTCCATGAGGAAGTCGATGATCTTCTGGGCCCCGCTGCCGTCGTCCTCGATCTTGATGGTCTCGCCGCGGGAGGGCGGCGGGCTGAGCGCGATGACGGTGGTGCGCGAGCCGGCCTCCCCCGCGCTGCCGGGGTCGACGCCGACGTCCGCCAGGCTCTTCACGTCCTGGGGCTTCTTCTTGGCGCCCATGATGCCCTTGAGCGAGGGGTAGCGCGGCTCGTTGAGCGAGTCGGCGACGGCCAGCACGGCCGGGAGCGGCGCGCGGATCTTGTCGTAGCCGAACTCGGTCTGGCGCTTGGCCGTGGCGTGGCCGTCGGCCACCTCGAGCTCCGAGATCTGGGAGACGACCGGCATCCTCAGCTTGTCGGCCACGGCCGCCCAGAGGACCGCGCCGTCGCCGTCGGTCGCCTGCTGGCCGAAGAGCACGAGGTCCGGCGACTCCGCCTCGAGGGCGGCCGCCAGCACGGCGGTCGTGGCGACCAGGTCGGAGCCGGCGGCCGCCTCGTCGGAGACGAGCACGGCCCGGTCGGCGCCCATGCCCAGCCCCTTGCGGATCGAGTCGAGCGCGCGGCTGGCGCCCATCGAGATCAGGACGACCTCGCCGTCGCCGGCCGCCTCCTTGAGGCGCAGCGCCTGCTCGACCGCGTGGAGGTCGTACTGGTTGAGGGACCGGTCGCCCGAGCGGTCCATCCGCTTGGTGCCGGGGTCGATCCGGCGGTTCGGACCAGGGTCCGGCACTTCCTTGACGCAGACCGCGATCTTCATTCAGCCCCCTCGTTCTCGCTGCGGGATCGCCCGGATCGTACCCGGGCGGCTCAGCGCCCGCGGAAGTTCGGCTCGCGCTTCTCGAAGAAGGCGGCCATGCCCTCGCGCTGGTCCTCGGTCGCGAAGGCGAGCGCGAAGAGGTCGAGCTCGCGGGCCAGGTTGCCGGCCTGGTCGCCGTCGCCGGCGCGGTTGATCATGGCCTTCGCGGCGGCGAGCGCCCACGCCGGCTTCGCGGCCATCTCGGCGGCGAGCTCGACCGCCCGGTCGAGCAGCTCCTCGTGCGGGTGGACCCGCTCGACCAGGCCGATGGCGAGCGCCTCCTCGGCGCCGACGCGCCGGCCGGTGAAGATCAGCTCCTTCGCCCTCCCGGGGCCGATGAGCCGGGGCATTCGCTGGGTGCCGCCCCAGCCCGGGAAGATGCCGAGCGTCACCTCGGGCAGCCCGATCTGGGCCCGGTCGGAGGCGACCCGCACGTCGCACGCGAGGGCCAGCTCGCAGCCCCCGCCGAGCGCGTAGCCGTTGACGGCGGCCACGACCGGCTTCGGCAGGGCCTCGAGCCGGTCGGCGGTCGCGTGGCCCCGCGCCGCGAAGGTCCGCGCCTCGATCGGGCTCGCCTCGCGGACGAGCGAGACGTCGGCGCCGGCCGAGAAGGCCCTGTCGCCCGCCCCGGTCAGCACGACGGCGCCGACGCCCTCGTCGCCCTCGACCTCGCCGAGGCGCGCGACGAGGTCGTCGAGCACGTCGGGCGACAGGGCGTTGAGGCGGTCGGGGTTGTCCAGGGTGAGGACGGCGACCCGCCCGCGGGTCTCGAGGGCGACGGGCACGGCGGGGAGCCTACGCCGCCCGGGCCCCGACCTGCGCGCGGATGAAGTCGACCATCTCCTGCACCGGAGCGCCCGGCGTGAAGACCTCGGCCACCCCGAGCTCCTTCAGCCGGGGGATGTCGTCGTGCGGGATCGTCCCGCCGACGATCACGAGCACCTCGCCCGCGTCCTCGGCCTGCAGCAGCTCGATCACGCGCGGCACCAGCGTCATGTGGGCGCCGGAGAGGATGGAGAGGCCGACGGCGTCGGCGTCCTCCTGCACGACCGTCGCGGCGATCTGCTGCGGCGTCTGGTGGAGGCCGGTGTAGATGACCTCCATGCCCGCGTCGCGCAGGCTCCGGGCGATGATCTTGGCGCCGCGGTCGTGGCCGTCCAGGCCCGGCTTGGCGATGACGACGCGGATGGGTCGGTCGTCGGGGACACCGAGGCTCATCAGACGGTCGAGTCTGACACACCCCGCGTAGGCTTCGGGGTCCCCCCCACCCTGGAGCGACGATGCCGACCACGCTGCGAAAGTCCGCCGACCCGCTTGCCGCCAAGGCGGATCTCCTCGTCGTGTGCGTCCCCTCGCCGCCCACGCTGGCCGGCCCGGCGGCGGCGGCCGACGCCGCTTTCGGCGGGGTCGTGGCCAGGGCGGTGAAGGACGGCGAGGTCGACGGCAAGCCGCGCTCCTCGACCGTCTTCCACGCGGCGGGCGGGCTCGCCGTCCCCCGGGTGGCCGTGGTCGGCACCGGCGAGGGCCGCCCCGAGGACTGGCGCGCCGCCGGCTCGGCCGCGGCGGGCGCCGCCGCGGCGGCCCGCGCCCGCAGCGTCGCCCTGGCGCCGCCGCCCGAGGCCGGGGAGGCCGAGGTCGCCGCCCTCGTCGACGGCTTCGGCACCGGCATCTACCGCTTCGACCGTTACAAGACGACCGCCGAGGCGAAGCGGAAGGCGCCCCGCGTGAGCCGGCTGGCCGTCCACTCGGCGACGGTGTCGACCGCGCTCGTCCGGCGCGCCGACCGCATCGTGGCCGCGGTCAACGCGGCCCGCGACCTCGGCAACACGCCCTCGAACGACCTCACGCCGAGCGACCTCGCCGACCACGCGAAGGCGCTGGCCGACGCGACCCCCGGCCTCACCTGCACCGTGCTGGGGCGCGCGCGCCTGGAGAAGCTCGGCGCCGGGGCGCTGCTCGGCGTGGCCAAGGGCTCGGACGAGCCGCCGCGGATGATCGTGCTGCGCTACCGCCCCGGCTCCGGCGGCCGCACCGGCGAGGTCCTCGGGCTGGTGGGCAAGGCCGTCACCTTCGACACGGGCGGCATCTCGATCAAGCCCTCCAACGGCATGGAGGAGATGAAGCTCGACATGGGCGGCGGCGCGGCCGTGCTGGAGGGCACGGCGCTGGTGGCGGCCCTCGGGCTGCCGGTGGAGATCCTCGCCGTCGTCCCCGCCACCGAGAACATGCCGAGCGGCCACGCCACCAAGCCCGGCGACGTGCTGACCGCCCTCAACGGCCGCACGATCGAGGTCATCAACACCGATGCCGAGGGACGGCTGATCCTGGCCGATGCGCTGGCCTACGCGGCCCGCGAGGGCGCGACCCGCATGATCGACTTCGCCACCCTGACGGGCGCCATCGTCGTTGCGCTCGGCGAGGTCTACGCGGGGCTGTTCGGGTCGGACGACGACTGGACCGCCCTGGTGCGCGCGGCCGCGGAGGAGTCCGGCGACCTGGCGTGGCCGATGCCCATGCACGACCGCTACCGGCCGCTCATCGAGAGCAAGGTCGCCGACCTCACCAACTCCTCCAACAAGCGCCAGGCGGGGCCGGTCTACGCGGCCCAGTTCCTGCGCGAGTTCACCGACGGCCTGCCCTGGTGCCACGTGGACATCGCCGGCACCGGGATGGTGAACGGCCAGGGCACCGGGTTCGGGGTGCGCATGATCCTGGCCGTCGCCGAGCGCCTGGCGGCCGGGGCCGCCGCGTGACGGAGCGGTGGCCTGGATCATCCTCATCGGCTTCGCGATCGCCGTCGTCGGCGTGATCGTGAGGGTGGCGGTGGACGTGGCGCGCGACCTGCGCGCGGACCGGGAGGCCCACGGCGGGCGCCAGACACGCGAGGCCGCCTACCGGGCCCTGCTCGTCGGGGCCGTGGTCGCGGTCCTGGTGGTCGTCCTGATCGTCTGGCCCCTGATCCTGGGCGACGACTAGGCGGGCGCGGCCCCGAACGCGCCCGCGTGGTCGCGGGCGAAGCGGGCGATGTCGATCGGCTCGCGGCCGGTCAGCTCCCGGACGCCGGGGACGACCTCGTCCGCCTCGCCCCGAGCGTAGTGCGCGTAGTCCTCGACCAGCCCCTCGACCTGCCGGGGCGGCAGCAGGTTCTGACGGGCGCCGGCGAAGGCCTCCGGCGGCACGTCGACGGTACCCGGGCCTGCGCGGCTACGCGAGCCCGGCCCGCCGCAGAAGCTCGTCGACCGCCCCGGGCGGGTCGACGCGGCGCGCGAGCACCTCGTCGATGAGGGCGTCCATGAAGGCGGCGTCGGCCGCGGCGTCCACCCGCCGCGCGAGCCGGTCGGCGGCGAGCGCCCGCAGCTGGCGGGCGAGCCCCTCGCGGCGGCGCGCCGCGAGACGGTCCTCCTCGCCGAGGAAGGCGCGGTGCCGCTCGACCGCCCCCCACAG
>DATAGF010000032.1:0-1545 GCA_036257075.1 Miltoncostaeaceae bacterium | reverse complement strand
CGCGATGGTCTTCAGCTCGTCGAGCATCCGGAGGGCCTCGGCCGGGGAGACCGGGGCCAGGCGCATCGCCGTGTCGCGCAGCACTTCCACGTAGATCCCGCCGAGGCCGACCACAACCAGGGGCCCGAATTGCAGGTCGCGGATGGCGCCCAGCAGCAACTCCTTGCCCGGGGGGGCCATCGGTTGGACCATGAGCCCGCGAATGGCCGCCTCGGGGTGCCGTGCCCGGACCCGCGCGAGCATCAAGGCGGCCGTGTGGGCGACGTCCGTGGGTGACGTGAGGCCGAGCGTGACGCCGCCGATGTCGGTCTTGTGGCTAATGTCGGGCGAGGCGATCTTGAGCGCCACGGGACACCCGAGCTCGCCGGCGATGGCGGCTGCCTCCTCGGGGGTGCCGGCGAGGCGCGGTACCAGGACCGGGATGTCGTACGCGGTCAGCAGTGGCGTCAGGTCGCCCAGATCGAGCCGCCGTCCGCCGGCGGTTCGCAGCCAGTCGAGCAGGACGGGCGCCCCCGCCGGTGGCGTCGACTCGGCCGGCTCGGGCGCGGCCGCACGGGCGCGCTCGGCCACCAGGGCCATGCCCGCGATCGCGGTGACGGCGGGCTCCGGGAAGGGATAGCAGGGAAGACCAGCCTCTTCGAGGACCCGAATTCCCGGCGCCACGCGGTCGCCGCCGACCAGCGCAGCGACGACGGGGCGCGACCAGCCGCGGGTAGCCCCGAGGATGGCGCGCGCGACCCCGACGGCGTCGGTCGCCGCCTGCACGGTCATGATGACCAAGGCCGCGTCGATGTCCGCCTCCGGGCCGATGGCGTGCAGCGTGTTCGCGTAGCGAGCGGGGTCCGCGTCGCCCACAAGGTCGACGGGGTTCCCGAGGCTGGCCGTGGGCGGCAGGACCGCGCGGAGCCGCGCCTGGACGGGCGCGTCGAGCGCGGCCACCTCCAGCCCGGCGTCGCGCGCGGCATCGGTCGCGATCACGCCGAGCCCGCCCCCGTTGGTGACGACGAGGAGGCGCCGGCCGCGCGGCAGCGGCTGGCTGGCGAGGCACCGGGCCAGATCGAAGAGCTCCTCGACGCTCCGGGCCCGCACGGCGCCGGCCTGACGGACAGCCGCCTCGAACGCGGCGTCGGAGCCCGCGAGGGCGCCCGTGTGGGAGGAGACCGCGCGACCCCCTTCGGGCGAGCGGCCCGCCTTCAGCAGCACCACGGGTTTGCGGGCGGTCGTCGCCCGGAGCGCCTCGAAGAAGCGCCGCCCGTCGGCCAACCCCTCGAGGTAGGCGACGATGACGCGGGTCTCCGGATCGTTCGCGGCGGCTTCCAGGACGTCGGACTCCGTCAGGTCGGCCTGGTTGCCGAGCGTGGCGAAGAACGAGAAGCCGAGCCGGCGCGCGCGCGCCCAGTCGAGGATCGCGGTGGCGAGCGCGCCCGAATGCGACAGGAACGCGATCCCGCCGGCGAGCGGCATGCCCGGCGCGAAGGTGGCGTTGAGCCGGCGCGAGGGCCGGATCCAGCCGAGGCAGTTCGGGCCAAGCACGCGGATGGGCTG
>DATAGF010000280.1:0-2187 GCA_036257075.1 Miltoncostaeaceae bacterium | reverse complement strand
CGTGACCGGCCAGTAGGCCGGCCAGCTGGCCGCGAACCATCTCCAGCCCGGCCACGATCTCCTCGCCGCGGTCGCCGAGGGCGGCCACCGCGCGCTCCAGGTTGTCCATCACCGGCAGCAGCCCGCGGACGACCTCGCGCTGGGCGCCCACGACGACGGCCTCGCGGTCGCGCTCGGTGCGCTTGCGGTAGTTGTCGAACTCGGCCTTGAGCCGCTGGAGGGCGTCGAGGTACTGGTCGCGCTCCGTCGCGACGCGCGCCAGCTCCTCCGAGCCGTTCTGCTCGGCGTGGTCCTCCGGCGGCGGCGCCCCCTCGGCGGCCGGAGCCTCGGGCTCCGGAGCCGGCGGCTCCGGAGCCCGGTAGGGGTCGGCGTGGGTCACGCCGTCTCGGTCCCGTTGGTCGCCACGGCGATCTTGCGCGGCTTGACCTCATCCGCCTTCGGCACTCGCACGGTCAGCACGCCGCTGTCGAAGGTGGCGGTGATGTCGTCGGCCTTCACGCCCTGGGGCAGGGTGACGCTGCGCTGGAAGGACCCGTAGGCCCGCTCTACGCGGTAGTAGCGCCCCTCCTCGACCTTCTCCTCGAAGCGCCGCTCGCCCTTGAGGGTGAGGACGTTGTCGTCGACCTCGATGTCGATGTCGTCGGGCGACAGCCCCGGCAGCTCCGCCTTCAGCACGATGGCGTCGGCGGCGTCGAAGATGTCCACCGCAGGCGTCCACGCGCTCCCGGCCGAGGAGCCCTCGCCCAGGGTGCGGGTGAACAGGCGGTTCATCTCGTCGCGAAGCGAGGTGATGTCGCGGAAGGGGTCGAACCTCACAACAGCGGGCATGTCTCTGCGTTCCTCCTCGTGCTCGTGTCCTAGGACGCCTTCGGGGCGTCCTCGTCGATGACCTCGTACTCGGCGTCCTCGACCGCCTCGTCGGCCGCCTCGTCGCCGTTGGTCGCGGCCTCCTGCTGGGCGGCCGCCTGGCGGTAGACCTGCTCCGAGAGCCGGTGCAGGACGTCGGTCAGGCTGCTGGCCTTGGCCTCGATGTCGTCGGCGTCGTCGCCCTCGGCGGCTGACTTCGCCGCCGCGATGGCGCCCTCGAGGTCGCGGCGCAGGGCCTCGTCGACCTTGTCGCCGTTGTCCTTGAGCTGCCGCTCGGCCTCGTGGACCCGGGCCTCCGCGCCGTTGCGGGCGTCGGCCAGGCGGCGCAGCCGCTGGTCCTCGTCGGCGTGCGACTCGGCGTCGCGCACCATCGAGTCGATCTCCTCGTCCGAGAGGCCGCTCGAGGCCTTGATCTCGATGTTCTGCTCGTTGCCGGTGCCGAGGTCCTTCGCGCCCACGTGCACGATGCCGTTGGCGTCGATGTCGAAGGTGACCTCGATCTGCGGGACGCCCCGCGGCGCCGGCGGGATGCCCACCAGGTTGAACTTGCCGAGGGTGCGGTTGAAGCTCGCCATCTCGCGCTCGCCCTGGAGGACGTGGATCTCCACCTGGCTCTGGTTGTCGTCGGCGGTGGAGAAGACCTCGCTCTTCTTGGTCGGGATCGTGGTGTTGCGCTCAATGAGGCGCGTGAAGACGCCGCCCTTGGTCTCGATGCCGAGCGACAGCGGGGTCACGTCCAGGAGCAGCACGTCCTTGACGTCGCCCGCCAGCACGCCGGCCTGGATCGCGGCGCCGACGGCCACGACCTCGTCCGGGTTGACGCCCTTGTGGGGCTCCTTGCCCGTGAGCTCCTTCACCCGCTCCTGCACGGCGGGCATGCGGGTCATGCCGCCGACGAGCACCACGTGGCCGACCGAAACGCCGGAGTCGGCGAGGGCCTGCTTGGTGGGCCCGACGAGCCGCTCGAGCAGGTCGTGGGTGAGCTCCTCGAGCTTGGCCCGGGTGAGCTGCAGGTCGAGGTGCTTCGGGCCGGACTGGTCGGCCGTGATGAAGGGCAGGTTGATCTGGGTCGACGTGGTGGTCGAGAGCTCGATCTTGGCCTTCTCGGCGGCCTCGTAGAGGCGCTGGAGGGCCATCCGGTCGTTGCTGAGGTCGATGCCCTGCGAGACCTTGAACTCGGCGACCATCCAGTCGACGATCGCCTTGTCGAAGTTGTCGCCGCCGAGGTGGTTGTCGCCCGCGGTGGCCTTGACCTCGAAGACCCCGTCGCCGATCTCGAGCACGGACACGTCGAACGTGCCGCCGCCGAGGTCGAAGACC
>DATAGF010000273.1:0-3219 GCA_036257075.1 Miltoncostaeaceae bacterium | reverse complement strand
GGTCGGAGACTCGCGGACCGGACTCGGCGAGCTCGGCGCGCTGCGCCTCGAGCGTGGCGTTGTCGAAGCTGTAGCCCTCGAGCTCGGCGACCGCGTCGTCGAAGGAGTCGAGCTCGGCCCTCGCCTCGGGGACCCTGGCCTGCAGGTCCTCGAGGCTCGTCGTGCCCTGGAGGAGGCTGGAGAAGCTCCGCAACGACGCCACCGCCGCGCCGACGTCCTCGAGGTACTGGGCGGTGTCCCCGCGCGCCGTCGGCGCGGTGGCCGTCGTGCCGGTCGTCGCCTCGGGGGCGGTCGCGGTCGCCCCGCCGGCCGTGGAGACGCCCTCGTCGTCCGCGCGGCCGCAGACGGTGAGGCCCAGCTCCTGCGCCTTCGCCCGCGCTTCCTCCTGCAGGCGCTGGATCTCCGGGGTCACCTCGTTGATGACCGTCTCGGGGTCCTCCCCGGCCTCGATGCGGTCGGCGGCCCCCTGGATCAGCTCCTGGCGCTGCTGGTTCAGCTCGCCCGCCTCGTCGACGGCGGCCTGCAGCTCGTCGGGCGGATCGAGCTCCTCGATGCGGCCGAGCTCCCCGGCCTGGATCGGCAGCCCGGCGCGCAGGAACGGGAGGATCTCGCCGGCCGCCGTGGGCTCGGTGAGGGTCTCGAGGCGCTCGTCGGCGTCGGCGCAGATGGCGTCGGCCTGCTCGCGGAACTCGTCGGCGCTCAGCGAGCCGGAGACCCCGCCGCAGCCGGCGATGAGGGCGGCCGCGCCGAGGGCGGCGATGCCCGCGAGGGGCCGGCGGAGGACGGGCGGCATCGGGGGGATCTCCTTCCGGGACGACCGCGCGGACCCTAGCGGGCGCCCTGGGACCGCGCGACCCGCGCGCGGCTAGACTTGCGCGACCCCCCAGGAGGAGCCGCATGCCGATCGACCATGCCGTCGTCGACGCCCTCAACGCCCAGCTGGGGCGCGAGCTCGAGGCTCACCTTCAGTACCTGCAGGTGTCGAGCTGGTTCGACGCGGAGGGCCTTCCCGAGCTGGCGAGGTTCTTCTCGGGCCAGGCCGCCGAGGAGCACCAGCACGCGATGAAGTTCCTGGCCTTCATCCAGGACGTCGGCGGATCTGTGGCGATCCCGAGCCTGAACGCGCCCAAGGCGACCTTTGAGAGCGCCGAGGAGGCAGTGGCGCTCAGCCTGGACTGGGAGGCCTCGGTCACCGCCCACATCGACGCCGCCGTCGACCTCGCGATCGAGAGGAACGACCACGCCACGCAGGTCTTCCTCCAGTGGTTTGTCACCGAGCAGGTCGAGGAGGTCAAGACCATGTCCGAGCTCCTGCAGATCGTGCGGCGGGCGGGGGAGGACAACCTGCTCCTCGTGGAGGACTACGTGGCCCGCTCCGCCGCGGGCGGCGGCGGGTAGGCGGTCTCGGGAGGGGAGATGGCCGAGCCGAGCCCGGACGACGAGCGCCGTGCCCACCCGCGCGCGTCGGCCAAGCTGCCGGCGCGCGTGATCGCCGGCGACGCGGTCGTCGAGGCCCAGAGTGTCAACCTGAGCCAGGGCGGGGTCCTGCTGGCCGGCAGGGACTTCCCCTCGTCGGCGCAGGTGAGGATCGAGATCGAGCTCGCGGAGATGGGCTGGCACGCGCTCGACGCCGAGGTCGTCCGCCACGACGCGCGCGAGCGGGGGGCGCTGGCGGCCCGCTTCGCCGAGGCCGCGACCGGCGGCGGCCGGGAGGCGATCAGGGCCTTCTTCGAAACCCGATTGAGCGGCTAGAGCGCATGGCCGCCTCTTGCGGGCGGCCATGCGCGCCCTACCTTGCTGAGGGCGCATCGGTCTTGGTAGGCAGGCGCCGATGCGCAGGCAGGGCAGGGATGGCTCCCATGCGCGTGCCCACGATGGCTCCGGAGGCAACTCCCCCTGCCCTGCCGGCCCCTCCAGACCGCTGATCAGGCTCTGCGGACATCGCTGTGTAGGGCGCCGACGGCACGAGGGGACCGCGCACGGTCGATCGCCAGGAAAGGAGCACGATGCCGATCGCCGTGGGGCTCGACATCGCCAAGGAGTTTCACTGGGCCTGCGCCGTTGATGCCGCCTCGGGCAAGGTCCTGCTGAGCCGACGCGTCGACAACGACCCCCAAGCGCTCGCGGACCTGGTCCAGGAGCTCAAGGCCCTGGGCGCCGATCCGCTCAGCCAGGTCGGTCTGGACGTGGTCGGCGGGATCGCCACGCTGGCCGCCTGCACCCTGGCCGAGGCGGGGCTGGCCCTCGTGCACGTGCCCGGGCTGGCGGTCAACCGCGCCCGTCAAGGCACCACCGGCGGCGAGCACAAGAGCGACCCGGCCGACGCGGCGGTGATCGCCGAGCAGGTGCGCGTGCGGGGCGAGCTTCGTCGGATCGAGCCGCTCACCGAGCTCGATGCCGAGATCCGCCTGCTGGTGGGTCGCCGGCGCGACCTGATCACCGAGCAGGTCCGGCGCATCAGCCGGCTGCGCGACCTGCTGTGCGCGATCCATCCGGGCCTCGAGCGGGCGGTCGATCCGACCAACAAGGCCGATCTGGTGCTGCTTGGCCGCTATGTCACCCCGGCCGAGATCCGCCGCGCCGGCGCCGGGCAGATCACCCAGCACATCCTCCGGGCCGGTCGTTTCCGCCGGGCCGCGATCGAGGCCCTGGTGGCACGCGCCCTCGACGCCGCGGCCGCTCAGCAGATCACGGTGCCGGGCGAGGCCCGGGCGGCCGAGCTGGTGCGCGAGCTGGCGGCCGAGGCGTTGGCCGCTCGCGAGCGCATCGCCCGCCTTGACGCCGAGATCGAGCGGGCCCTTGCGCGCCACCCTGACGCGGCCCTCATCCGCAGCATGCCCGGGATGGGGGCCCTGCTGACGGCCGAGTTCATCGCCGAGGCGGGGGGCATCCGCCGTTTCGGGCGGGCCGACCAACTGGCGGCGGCGGCGGGTCTTGCCCCGGTGCTCAAGGCCTCGGGCAAGGTCCGCTACCTGACCCGCGCCCGCGGCGGCAACAGGGCCCTCAAGCGGGTGCTCTACCAGGCGGCCTTCTGCTCGCTGACCGCTCCTGAGAGCCAGGCCTTCTACGCCCGCAAGCGGGCCGAGGGCAAGCGCCATCATCAGGCGCTCATCGCCCTGGCCCGCCGTCGGGTCGACGTGCTGCACGCCATCCTCCGAACCCGGGAGCCCTATCAGGCCAACTTCCGTAGAGCGGCTTGACAGCGGCATCAGGCTGCCT
>DATAGF010000272.1:0-5138 GCA_036257075.1 Miltoncostaeaceae bacterium | reverse complement strand
GAAGCCGCACGCCAGCTCCCGCGCCGGAAGGCCCGCCAGGGCCTCGGTGTCCATCACGACGAGGTCGGGCTGCCAGATCGCGCCTACGTAGTTCTTGCCCTCGGGGAGGTCGACGCCGGTCTTGCCGCCGATCGCCGAGTCGACCATCGCCAGCAGCGTCGTCGGGACGTGCGCGAGCCGAACCCCCCGCTGGTACGAGGCCGCCACGAAGCCGGCGAGGTCGCCGACGACCCCGCCGCCGAGGGCGACCACGGCGTCCGCCCGCCGCAGGCCCGCCTCGGCCGCGAGCCGGGTCAGGCGCTCGACCTGGGCCAGCGTCTTCGAGCCCTCGCCCGGCGGGACGGTCGCGCCGATCACGCGCATCCCCGCCTCCTGCAGGGACGCCCGCGCGCGGCGCGCGAGCCCGGGCACGTTGCCGTCGCTCACCAGCAGGACCCCGGGGCCGGCGGCGCGCTCGGCCCAGAGCGGCCCGACGGAGTCGAGCAGCCCGGCCCCGAGGTGGACGGCGTAGCGCGCGTCGCCGATCTCGGCCCATACGACCTGCGCCGGCGCGACCCGGCTCACCGGGCCGCCCCCGCGCCGCGCTGGGCCCAGGCGGCGACCCGGGCCGCGACCTCGTCCGCCGAGTCGTCGGCGTCGACCTCGAGGTCGGCCGCCTCACGGTAGGCGGCCTCGCGGGCGAGGGCGCGCCTGGCGAAGCGCTCCCGGTCGCCGGCGAGCGGGCGGTCCGAGCCCTCCACGCGGCGCCACGCCACGTCGACGCTCGCCCGGAGCCAGACGACGTCGGCCACCCGGCCGACGAGGCCTCGCGTGCGCGCGCTCTCGAGCGCCCCGCCGCCCACGGCGAGCACCCCGGGGTCGCCCTCCAGCAGCTCGCGGATCACGGTCTCCTCCGTGCGCCGGAACCAGACCTCGCCCCGGCGGGAGAAGATCTCCGGGATCGCCATCCCCGCCCGCCGCTCGATCTCGCGGTCGGCGTCTGTGAAGTCGCGCTCCAGCCGGACAGCTACGCGCCGGCCCACGGCGGTCTTGCCGGCGCCCATGTAGCCGGTCAGGACGAGCCAGCGCATGCCGGTGCCGTCTCCTCGCGCTCGGCCGCTCTCCCGGCGGCCGGCGCTCGTCGGCGAGGCGTCACCGCCCCACCTCGGCGCGGTAGCGCTCGACGGCGGCGTCGAGGTGGGCGATCGAGTCGCCGCCGAACTTCTCCATCAGCGCCTGAGCGAGCACGAAGGCCACGGCGGCCTCGGCCACGACCGCCGCGGCCGGCACCGCGCAGATGTCCGAGCGCTCCTTGAAGGCCTTGCGCGGCTCCTTGGTGGCGACGTCCACCGAGGCCAGGGGCCGGGTGAGGGTGCTGATCGGCTTCATCACCGCTCGCACCACGACCGGCGAGCCGTGGGTCATGCCGCCCTCGAGGCCGCCGGAGCGGTTCGTGCGGCGGAAGAAGCCGCGCTCCGGGGCGTGGAAGATCTCGTCGTGCGCGGCGCTGCCCGGGACGGCGCCGAGGGCGAAGCCGGCGCCGAGCTCGACCCCCTTGATCGCCTGGATGCCGAGCAGCGCCTGCCCGAGGCGCCCGTCGAGGCGCGCGTCGCCGGCGACGTGGGAGCCCAGGCCCGGCAGGGGGTCGAAGGCCCAGACCTCGAACACGCCGCCCAGGGTGTCGTGGTCCTGGCCGGCGGCCTTGATCGCCGCCTTCATCCGCTCCGAGGCCTCGGGGTCGAGGCATCGCACCGGGCTCTCGTCGACGCCCTCGAAGTCCTCCAGGGAGAGGTCGTCCCGCAGCGGCACGGCCTCGGGGCCGATGCGCACCACGTGGCTGCGGATCTCGGTGCCGTACCGGCGGAGCAGCGCCTTCGCGACCCCGCCGGCCGCCACCCGGGCGGCGGTCTCGCGCGCGCTCGCGCGCTCCAGGATCGGCCGGAGGTCGTCCGTGCCGTACTTGAGCATGCCGGCGAGGTCGGCGTGGCCCGGCCGCGGCAGCGTGATCGGCTCCACCTCCCCCTCGGGCTCCCAGACGGCCATGCGGTCGGCGGCCCAGTTGGGGAAGTCGAGGTTCGGGATCTCGAGGGTCAGCGGGCTGCCGATCGTGAGCCCGTGGCGGAGCCCGGTCTTCACCTGCACCCGGTCGCGCTCGATCTTCATGCGCCCGCCGCGGCCGTAGCCGAGCTGGCGGCGCGCGAGGTCGGCGTCGATGTCCTCCGGGACGAGCGGGAGCCCGGCCGGGAGCCCCTCGAGGACCGCGAAGAGCGCCGGGCCGTGGGACTCCCCGGCTGTGCGGTACGTCAGGGCCACGGAGGGCGAGTCTAGCGACCCCCCGGGGCCGCTCAGGTCGGCAACGGCGCCCCGAGCAGCCCGGCGACGGCGCCCACGGCGCCCGCCGCCAGCAGGGTCGCGACGACCCCGAGGCGGGCGGCGAACAGCGCGACGGCGGCGCCGGCCAGCACCGCGACCTGCCACGGCTCCCCGAGCGCCATCGCCAGCGGGATCGTCGACCCGAGGATGGCGCCGATGGCCGCCGGCCCGGCGCCGTGGAGGAAGGCGCGGGCGTCGCGGTTGGCGAGCAGCCGGTCGAAGCGGTCGGCGCCCAGGAGGATGAACGAGAACGACGGCGCGAACGCGATCGCCGCGGCGAAGAGGGCCCCGCCGACGCCGAAGGCCGCGTACCCCACCACCGCCACCGTGTGGGTGACCGGTCCCGGCGTCACCTGCCCGAGCGCCACCGCGTTCAGGAACTGCCCGTCGGTCATCCAGCCGTAGTTGTCGACCGCGTCGGACTGCATCAGCGGGATGATCACGAAGCCGCCGCCGTACGAGAGCGCGCCGACCTTCAGGGCCGTCCACGCGAGGGCCGCCAGCCCGCCGGTCGCGGCGCCGGCCGCCAGCAGGAGCCCGGCCGGCGGCAGGAGCGCGGCGAGCCCGGACCGCCCCGCGCCCGCGCGCCGGATGGCGACCTCGACCAGCCCGCACCCGATCAGCACGGCGACCAGCCACGGCCCGACGGTCGCCGCGGCGACGGCGCCCAGCAGCCCGTACGCCAGCAGGCGGCGCCGGTACGTGCCCCGCGCCCGCGCCCACGCCGGCCGGGCCAGGCGCGCGCCCGCGTCCACGGCCACGGCGGCGACGGCCGCCCCGGCGCCGGCGCCCGCGCCGCGCAGCCAGTCGGGCGGCGAGCCCGACAGGAAGAGGGCGGCGAGCGCGATGATGAGCACCAGCCCGGGCAGGATGAAGCAGAGGCCGCCGACGACCGCCCCGACGGGCCCGCGCAGCCGCCAGGCGCAGTAGATCGCCAGCTGCGTCGACGCCGGCCCCGGCAGCAGGTTCGTCGCCGCGATCGCGTCCTCGAAGCGGACCGGGTCGATCCAGCGCCGCCGGTCGACGCACAGCTCGCGCAGGAGCGAGATGTGCGCCGGCGGCCCGCCGAAGCCCACCACGCCGATCCGGCCCCACTGGCGGGCGACCTCGGCCAGGCCGGGCGCTGCGGCAGGGCCGTCCGGGGCGTCGCCGGTCTCGGCAGCGGTCGTTCCCACCGGCGTGGCAGTCTCCCACCAAACCGAAGCTTTCGGGGGTCGGATGCCTGAGGAGACGTCGCCGTGAGGAGGCTGCTGCGCGAGGCCCGCGAGTGGCTGCTGACCGTCCGCGCGGTCGCCCGGCTGCGCAGCAGGGCCCGGCGCCCGCCGAGCGCCACGGGGGGGCCGGGCGCGCCGCCGCGTCCGATGGCCGCGAGGCCGGCCGACGACCCCGCCCTGCGAGCGCGCCTGCGCGGCTGGAGCCGCCGCTCGGGGCGCGCGCCCGACGCGGTCGGGCTCGCGCCGACCGACGCCGCCGAGGCGGAGCGCACCCTCCTGGCGCTGCGGGCCCAGATGACCGGCCCCGCGGCCGAGGCGATCGACGCGGGCCTCGAGGCCGGCGCCATGGCGGCCCGGCGCCTGGGCCCGGACGACGGCTACGTCTGGGAGATGCCGGGCATGCGGCTGTTCGCGATCGTGGGCGTCCAGGCGTTCACGGTCGAGGACCGTCGCTGAGGGCCGCCTCAGCCCCCTCGCCGCCCTCGGCCCGCCCGGCGCTCGCGAGCAGCCGCGCCGCCAGGGTCTCGGCGTCGTAGCGCCCGGCGTGGCGCCGGGAGCCGATGAAGAAGGTCGGCGTCCCCGTCACCCGGCTGGCCTCCGCGCTCGCGACGTCCTCGC
This sequence comes from Miltoncostaeaceae bacterium, assembly GCA_036257075.1. Lineage (GTDB taxonomy): Bacteria > Actinomycetota > Thermoleophilia > Miltoncostaeales > Miltoncostaeaceae > DATAGF01. Next base: position 954 of record DATAGF010000272.1, on the reverse strand, counting down.
GCACCCGGGCCGAGTGGACACCGTCGTCGAGCTCCATCACGAAGCGCTCGAGGTCGAGGCCGATGGCGCGGGCGTGGTCGACGAGGTCGTCGGGGCCCAGCTCGTCCTGGTGGCGGAAGAGGCGGTCGTGCATCTCCCAGAACCGCCCCTGGGCGCCGGCCGCCTCGGCGGCCTCCGCCGCCAGCTCCGCGTTCGGGTGGACGTCGGTGAGCGGCAGGTGGCGCATGACGTAGCGCAGGCGGTCCCCGAACCGCTCCCGCAGCTCCTCGACCACCCCCGTGGCCCGGCCGCAGAAGGGGCACTCGAAGTCGACGAACTCGACCAGCGTCAGCGGCGCGTCGGCCGGCCCGCGGATGTGGTCGCGCGCAGGGTCGACCGGCGGGTCGAGCCGCGCCGGGCCGCCGGCCTCACCGCGCGCCCGCCGCCGCGCGTCGGCGACCCGGAAGATCGCCCAGCCCAGCAGGCCGGCCAGGAGCGAGGCGGCCAGGATCCCGATCTTCGCCTCGTCGCGCAGCTCCTGGGAGTCGAAGGCCAGCCCCCCGATGAACAGCGACACCGTGAAGCCGATCCCGCTCAGCGCCGCGCCGCCGAGCAGGTCGGTGAAGGTGACGCCCCGAGGGAGGCGACCGAGGCCGAGCCGGGCCGCGAGGGCGGTGAGCGGGCCGATCGCGATCAGCTTACCGAGCACGAGGCCGGCGACGACGCCGATCGTCACCCGCGAGGTGGCCGCGTCCGAGAGCGTCTCCGCGTCGAGGACCACGCCCGCGTTGGCGAGGGCGAAGACCGGCACGACGACGTAGCTGGTCCAGGGGTGGAGGAGCGTCTGGAGGCGCTCGTTGGGCGAGATCGCCCGCTCCACGCTGAGCTTCGTCGAGCGGGCGAGCTCGGGCACGGGCGACTGGCGGAAGGCCCTGGCGAGCGTGGCCGCCTGCTCCACCTCCTCCCGCCGCGGCG
>DATAGF010000226.1:0-1621 GCA_036257075.1 Miltoncostaeaceae bacterium | reverse complement strand
ACCACGACGGGGGCCTGGCCCCCGAGAGGCCTCGAGCGGCGTCGAGGGCGTCGATGCAGTCCGCCCTGCCCGCGTCGGCCAGGGCGCAGAGCGCCTCGCCGGCGGAGCGCCACCTGGAGGCGGCGCTCGCCGAGGCCGAGGCGATCGGCGCGGCCCCGCGGGCGGAATCGACGCGCGCGCTGCTGCACCGGGCGCGGGAGGAGATCGGCCGCTGACCTCGTAGGATCGCCGCGATGCGCCGCCTCGCCGCGATCGCCGCGCTCGCGCTCGCCCTGGCCCTGCCGGCGACGGCCGCGGCGGCGCCGGACCTCGACCCCTACCGCGGCCTCGGCACCTGGGTCGACATCTACGACGACGCCCAGTTGAAGGCGCCCGAGGCGACCGTCGCCCGCATCGCGGCGCGCGGGGTGCGCACGATCTACCTGGAGACGGCGAACTTCAAGCAGTCGCGCGACGTCGTGCGGCCCGACCGGCTCTCGCGCATGCTCGACGCCGCACACGCGAGCGGCATCGCCGTCGTGGCCTGGTACCTGCCGTCCTTCCAGGCCGGAGGGCGCGACCTGCGCCGCTCGCTGGCGGCGATCGGCTTCCGCTCGGCCGGCGGGCAGGCGTTCGACGCCTTCGCGCTCGACATCGAGTGGAGCGGGGTGCGCCCCGTGGCGCTGCGCAACCGGCGCGCGCTCGACCTGTCGCGCCGCCTGCGGGCGGCGGTCGGCCCCGACTATGCGCTCGGAGCGATCATCCCGAACCCGCGAGGGATGGAGCTGCGCCGCGACTACTGGCAGCCCTTCCCCTACGCCGAGCTGGCCGCGATCTACGACGTCTTCGTCCCCATGGTCTACTCGACCTACCGCGGCGACGGGCCGGCCGTGGTGTCGCGCGACGTGACCCGGAGCATGACGATCCTGCGCACCGCGACCGGCCGCCCGGACGTCCCGGTCCACCTCATCGGCGGCCTGGGCGACGAGCTCAGCGGGGCCGAGGCCCGCGCCTTCGCGCGCCTGGTCTCGACCCTGCGCCCCCAGGGCTGGAGCCTCTACGACTTCTCGGTGACGGCGCCGTCGGCCTGGACCGCGCTGAGCGCGCTCGGCCAGTAGCCTCCCCCCGCATGGCGACGGGCACCGAGGTCCACGAGGTGGCGCTGCCCGCGGGCGCGCAGCCGCCCTTCCGGGTCTACGTCAACGGCGAGGAGCGGGCCGAGGGCGAGGGCTTCGCCGTCGAGGGCTCCGTCCTGCGCTTCACGCCCCCGCTGCGCGCCCAGCCGCCGCTCGGGATCGGCCGCAAGGTCCTGCTCGGCATCGGCATCGGGGTCTACGGCGACCTGAAGGGCGACACCCTCGACATCCAGTACCAGGAGGGCGGCCGGCCGCGCGTCGTGACGATCCCCCTCACCCCGGAAGGGGAAGGGGGCTCCTGGCGAGGCTGACGAGGTCGTCGCGCCAGTCGTCCGAGGGCGGCCCTCACCGGGAGCGTCCTACGAGGCCGAGCCCCCGGCGACGGCGGGCAGGATGGTGACCTCCTGGCCCTCGGCCACGGCGGTGTCGACGCCGTCGCCGAAGCGCACGTCCTCGCCGGCGACGAACACGTTGACGAATCGCCGCAGGGAGCCGTCCTCCATCAC
>DATAGF010000225.1:0-2850 GCA_036257075.1 Miltoncostaeaceae bacterium | reverse complement strand
GGTGATGGTGGGGGCGCCGAACTTCTTGTCGAGCACCACGTAGCGCCCCTTGGGGCCGAGGGTCACCTTGACCGCGTCGGCCAGGGTGTTGACGCCGCGCTCCAGGGCGCGGCGGGCGTCCTCGTCGAACTTGATGAGCTTTGCCATCTCTGGCGGGTCTCCTTGGGTCTGCGGGGATGCGGGCGGGGCGCTGGGCCGCGCCTACTTCTTCTTGGCCGTCGCCTTCTTCGCGGCGGGCTTGCGCGAGGCGGTCCGCTTGGCGGGGGCCTTCGCCTTCGCGCCGATGCGGGCCAGGATGTCGCTCTCGTTGAGGATCAGGACGTCCTCACCGTCGAGCTTCACCTCGGTGCCGCCGTACTTGGAGTAGATGACCTCGTCGCCATCGGACACCTCGAGGGGGATCCGATCGCCGTCCACGACGCGGCCGTCGCCGACGGCCACGACGACGCCCCGCTGGGGCTTCTCCTGCGCCGTGTCCGGCAGGACGATGCCGCTGGCGGTCACGTCCTCCTGGTCAACGGTCCGGACGATCACGCGATCGCCCAGGGGCTTGAGCTTCATCGGCCCTCCCGGGGTCGAGTGGTGTGGCACTCCGGGATCGCGCGGGGCGGCCTGCCCGGGCACGCGGTCCTGGCACTCACGGGTCAAGAGTGCCAGACGGACACTACCTGACGCCCCGGGCGCCCGCCAGCCGCCTCAGGCGGCGAGCAGCCCGCGCAGCACCTCGGCCCGTCCGAGGCTCCCCTCGCGCACGAACAGCCACCAGCGGTAGAAGCCGTCGCGGCTGTCGGAGGTGATCGCCGCCGCCGGCGCGGGGGCCGGCGCCGGGTCGGAGGCGAACAGCGCGCGCGCGAGCGCCTCGTGGTCGAGGCCCTGGATCCCCCAGGTCCCCAGGGCCGCGGCGACCGCCTCGGGCGGCGTCGCGCCGCCGCCGGCGAAGGCCGCCCCGCAGCCGGGGCAGGCGCCCGGGGCCGGCTCGGCGCCGTCCGTCACCACCGCCCCGCACAGGGGGCAGACCAGCCGAGCCGCCCTCGCCATGGCTAGAGGACGACGGGGAGGATGACCGACAGCGCCGCCACCACCACCACCGCGGTCGCCGCCACGGGCACCCCGCGGCCGCCCTGGAGGCGCCAGGCGACCAGGCCGCACAGCATGCCGGCGACGCCGGCGAGGATGATCAGGACGACCTGTGCCGTCTCGGCGAGGTCGCGCGACAGCCCGACGCCCGCGAGCACGGCCGTGAGGGCGCACCCCAGGACGATCGACTCCACCCCGTCCGCCTCGCCGCGGCGTAGCCGCAGCGTCTCGTCGCCGAGCCAGAGGCCGACGAGGACGTTCCACGCCGCGAGGATGATCGTGGTGGTGGCGCGGTCGCCGGCGTCGGTCCCCAGCCAGTCCGCGGCGAGGTAGACCCCCATCACGAGCGCGGCGGCGGCGAGGATGCCGAGCACCGGCCAGGCGACGGCGAGCAGGCGGCGCTGGCCCTCGTCGAGCTCGGACGGCGAGGGGATGTCGATCGGGCCCCGCCGCACCGGGTGGCCCGCGGCGGCCCGGCGGCGGACGAACCAGAGGCCGGCCCCGAAGGCCGCCAGCCCCACGGCGGCGCCGATGCCCAGCGACGGCCAGGCGGCGTCGGCCGGGGTCGACCCGGCGAGGCGCATCGCGTTGTAGACGATCAGCCAGCCGAGGGCGATCGAGCCGATCAGCCATGAGATCGTCCGCGAGCCTGGCGAGGGGCGGCGCTCCGTCGTCACGGCCTCACGCGTCGCGCGGGGAGTTCGGGCGCATGTGCCACGTGCAGCGGGGAACCTACTCGACCCGCCCGGCATCGACCGCGGGCGGGGTCAGGCCGAGCAGGGCCGCCAGGCGGCGGGCAGCCCTGCCGCGGTGTGAGATGGCCGCCTTCTCCTCGCGGCTCATCTCGGCCATCGAGCGGTCCTCCCCCTCGGGGATGAACAGCGGGTCGTAGCCGAACCCCTCGGCGCCGCGCATGGCGGGGGCGATGACGCCCGGGCTGACGCCGGTCGCGACCAGCGCCTCGCCGGCCGGGCCGAGCCCGACGAGCACGCACACGAAGGCGGCGCGCCGGTCCTCGACCCCCTCGAGCTCCTCGAGCAGGCGCCGGCAGTTGTCGGCGTAGGTCGCGTCGGGGCCCGCGTAGCGCGAGCTGAAGACGCCCGGCCGGCCGTCCAGCGCGTGCACGGACAGGCCCGAGTCGTCGGCGACCACGATGGCGTCGGCCGGCGCATCGGGGCGCAGCGCGGCGGCCTTGATCCACGCGTTCTGCAACAGGGTGGTCCCGGTCTCGGCCGGGTCGAAGCCCTCGGGGGCGCCGCTCACCTCGACGCCGGCGAGGAGCGGCTCGAGCTCGGCCACCTTGTCCCGGTTGCCGGTGGCGAGGACGACCTTCAGGGGACCGCCCGACGAGGGCCGGCCGCCGTCGAGTGCGCCCGAGGCCGAGGGGCTCACCGCCCCTCAGGCGGCCGCGCCGGCGCGCGCCACCGCCGCCAGCTGGGCCGCGGTGAGCGACCGGATGCCGGTCTCGGCCAGGTCGAGGAGCCCGTCGAGCTCGGCGCGCGAGAAGGTCGCCCCCTCTGCCGTCGCCTGCACCTCGACCAGGCGCCCGGAACCGGTCATCACCACGTTCATGTCCGACTCGGCCCGCGAGTCCTCCGAGTAGACCAGGTCGAGGAGCGGCGTCCCGTCCACCATGCCGACGCTGACCGCCGCGATGGAGTCGCGCAGCGGCAGCTCCGCCAGGGAGCCGGCGTCGATGAGCCGGGTGAGGGCCTGGTGCAGGGAGACCCAGGCGCCGCAGATCGACGCGCAGCGCGTGCCGCCATCAGCCTG
>DATAGF010000206.1:0-1832 GCA_036257075.1 Miltoncostaeaceae bacterium | reverse complement strand
GCGAGGTGCGCGAGCGCACCGCCGCCCTGGGGCCGGGCGACCTGGTGATGCTCGAGAACCTGCGCTTCCACGAGGGCGAGGAGGCGAACGACCCCGCCTTCGCGCAGCAGCTCGCCGAGGGCTTCACCCACTACGTCAACGATGCTTTCGGCGCCGCCCACCGCGCGCACGCCTCCACCGAGGGGGTCGCGCACCTGCTGCCGTCGCGCGCAGGGCTCCTCCTCGCGCGCGAGGTCGAGGTCCTCTCGGGGCTGATGTCCGACCCCGCGGCGCCGTTCGTGGCCGTGCTCGGCGGCAGCAAGGTCAGCGACAAGCTGCCGCTCATCCGGCGCCTGCTGGAGCGCTGCGACCGGCTCCTGATCGGCGGCGCCATGTGCTTCACCTTCCTGGCGGCGCAGGGCGAGAACGTCGGCGCCTCCCTGCACGAGGACGAGGCCGGCCAGGCGATGGCCCGCGAGCTGATGGAGAAGGCCGTCCAGCTGAACCGCCAGCTCCAGCTGCCGGTGGACGTCCTGGTGGCCGACCGCTTCGCCGAGGACGCCGAGCTCGAGGTCGTGCCGAGCGACGCGATCGACGACGGCTGGATCGGCGCGGACATCGGCCCGCGCACGGCCGCCTCCTACCGCGAGGTGATCGTGGCCGCCCGCACCGTCTTCTGGAACGGGCCGATGGGCGCCTTCGAGATCGACCCGTTCGCCGACGGCACCCGCGCCGTGGCCGAGGCGATGGCCGAGTGCGAGGGCGTCACCGTCGCCGGTGGAGGCGACTCGGCCGCGGCGCTCGCGAGCTTCGGCCTTGCCAGCCGCCTCACCCACGTCTCGACGGGCGGCGGGGCGGCCCTCGAGATGCTCGAGGGCAAGACGCTGCCCGGTGTGGCCGCCCTCCCCACGACCGACGCCGCATGAGCCCCCGGCGCCCGTTCGTGGCCGGCAACTGGAAGATGCACAAGACGGGCGCCGAGGCGCGCGAGCACGTCGCCCGCCTGCGCGAGCTGCTCGGCGACGGCGAGCTGCCGGCCGACGTCGCGGTCTGCGCGCCCTTCACCGCGCTCGAGGCCGCCGTGGAAGCGGCGTCCGGCAGCGCCATCCAGGTCTACGCCCAGGCGGTGCACGAGGCGCCCTCGGGCGCCCACACCGGCGAGGTCTCGGCCTGGATGATCGCCGCGACGGGCGCCAGGGGGACGCTGGTGGGCCACTCAGAGCGCCGCGCCGCGGGCGAGACCGACGCCCAGGTGGCCGCCCGCGTGCGGGCTGCGCGGGACGCGGGCCTCGACGTGATCGTGTGCGTCGGCGAGTCGCTCGAGCAGCGCGAGGCGGGGGAGACCGAGTCCTGGCTCGACGGCCAGGTGCGGGCCGCGCTCGCGCACGTGAGGCCCGACGAGGTGGCGGCGATCGCGATCGCCTACGAGCCGATCTGGGCGATCGGGACCGGCCGCACGGCCACCCCGGAGACGGCGCAGGCGGCCTGCGCCCACGTCCGCGCCGTGGCGGGCGCCAGGCTGGACCCGGAGGCCCTGCGCGTGCTCTACGGCGGCAGCGTGACGCCGGACAACGCCCGCGACCTCATGGCCCAGGCCGACGTGCACGGGGCCCTGGTGGGCGGCGCGAGCCTCGAGCCGGAGTCCTTCGCCGCCATCGTCGCCGCTGGCCTGTGAGCCGGCGCCCGTGACCGTGCGCGGCCCGCTCGTCCTCGTCGTCATCGACGGCTACGGGATCGCCCCGCCGGGGCCGGGCAACGCCGTCCACCTGGCCCGCACCCCGCACCTCGATGCGCTGGCCGCCGGGGGGTCCGGCACGAGCATCACGGCGTCGGGGCTGGCGGTGGGCCTGCCC
>DATAGF010000187.1:0-15310 GCA_036257075.1 Miltoncostaeaceae bacterium | reverse complement strand
GGCCTCGTACTGCTCGGCCACCAGGCGGCGCACGTCGTCGCGGTGGGGTTCGGCGGCGAGGATGCGGCGGTAGGCGCCGGCGCTGGCCTCGTGGTCGCCGAGCTCGGCGAGGCAGTCGCCCAGGTGGCCCAGGACGTCCAGGTGGCGTCCCTCGACCTCGCGCCGGGCGGTGACGATCCACTCCTCGTAGGGCTCGTCCTCGAAGAGCGGCCCGCCGTAGCGCTCGTCAGCGCGGCGGTAGGCCTCAGCGGCCTCGTCCGGCTGCCCGGCGCGGCGCAGCGCGTCGCCCTCGCGGGCGAGGCGCTCGAAGTCCTCCGCGTCGACGCGGACCTCGAGGCGGGGGTCGAGCGCATAGGACTCGTCGCGGAAGACGACCACGGGGCAGTCGCCGTACACCGGCCGGAAGGCCCGGCGCAGGAGGGTGATGGCGACGTTGAGCGAGTTTCGGGCCGCCCGGGGCGAGGACCCGGGCCAGAAGGCCTCCAGCAGCACGTCGCGCGGGACCGGCCGGCCCCGGTGCGCGATCAGGTACTGGAGGACCAACCGCGAGCGGCGCGGAGGGACGATGACCGCGCCGCCCGCGGTCAGGCGCGTGGGCCCGAGACAGCGGACCTCGAGGACGGGACCCTGCGCGCAGGCCGCCGAGGCGGCGTCGGAGGCGCGCGTCAGCAGGCCGTCGACCCGATCGCGGAGCCGCCGGAGGGCGCGCTCGGCGTCGGCGCCCGACCAGCCGCGCCCGCCGCCCGCGAGCAGCTCCTCGCAGGCCCGGCACGCGGCGACCGCCGCGATCGAGGATCCTGGGGCCCGGTCCATGTCCATGGCGGGACCCTCCACCACCGCCGTCACGGACGGCTCACGGGCCGCTCACGGCCTTGCGGCGGGACGTCTCGGGATGTGAATTGGAGGCGCCGGCCATCGGCGGAGGAAAGCCCCCGCCGGCATCGAAGAGGGACGGGCCATGAAGACCCTGATCGTCGTCATCGGAACGATCGTCATCCTCGTCATCCTGGTCTCCAGCGGGGTGCTCGGAGGGGCGATCTGCCTCAACAACGTCGGCTGCCTCTCCTCACAGGGCGACGGGATCACGGTGGACAGCCGCGAGACCGTGACGGTGTCCACGGGCAACCCGTGAGCGACGAGCGCACCCTGCAGCCCGGCCCGTGGCTCAAGACCCCGGGCTGGCGGGCGGGGGCGTGGCTCATCGGCGTCACCCTGTTCCTGTGGTTCCTGGACTGGCTCACCGGCGACCTCGTCGACGTCGGCTGGTGGCGCCCGTTCCTGATCGCGATCCTGGGCCTGCTGTTCAGCGTCCCGTACGGCTGGGCCTGGGTGAAGGGCCGCGCGCCCCTCCCGCCGCCGCCCGCCGTCATCGTGCCCCAGGCGGCGGTCCAGACGGGCGAGCAGGGGAACACCTACGTCATCGTCGGGCCGAACGGCGGGGCCGGCCGGCGGGGCCTCGGGCGGAGGGCGAGAGATCTGGGCCCGGTGTCCTGGTTCCTCTACACCATCCTCTGGCGCTGGCCGCTGATGGTGGGCGACGCCGTCCTCACGATGTTCTGGCGCGGGATGACCCGCATCTTCGGCTTGAATGGCGGGCCGAGCATCGACAGCTTCGACCCCGCCGATCTGGAGCGGATCGAGGCCCCGGACGACCGGCCCCCGCCGGGGGATCGCCTCTTCTAGGCCATTTCGCCCGGAGGCGTCACACTTACCGTGGTGGGACGCGAGGAGAAGGGCGCCGGAGGCGCCGAGGCGCCGATCGAGATCGAGCTCGACGGCGAGCTCCGCCACATGCGCCTGAGCGACGCGGCCCTGGCCATGATCGGGCTGCCCGCCGAGGCCGTCGTGGGGCGCACGCCCACCGAGACCGGCCTGCCGGCCGAGGTCGTCGTGCCGCTCGAGCGCGCGCTGCGGCTCGCCCTCGACTCGGGCGAGGAGCGCCACCTGGAGCTGGAGGTGCCCACCAACGACGGGCTGCGCTGGCTCTTCCTGCGCCTGGTGCCCGAGGGGGGGGCGGTGCGGCTCCTCGCCAGCGACATCACCGTTCGCAAGCACGCCGAGCTGCGGCTCACCGGTGGTCACGCCGCCTTCCGCGCGCTCGTCGAGGACTCGCCCGACCCGGTGGCCCGCGTCAACTCCGACATGCGCATCGGCTTCGTCAACTCCGCCTTCGAGCGCGCCGTGGGCCGGCCCGCCTCCGGCTTCCTCGGACGCCCGGTCGCCGACGCGCCCCTGCCGAACGAGCTCGCCGAGCGCTGGGAGGACGGCGTGAGCTCCGTCTTCGAGACGGGCGAGCCCCTGGCGGTGGACTTCCGCTTCCCCAGCGACGACGGCGCCCGCTGGTACAGCGCCCGCCTGCTGCCCGAGCCCGGCCCCGCCGGCGGCGTCGACCACGTCATCTCCGCGTTCACCGACATCACCGACCGCGTCAACCAGGAGGCCGAGCAGGCCGCCCTGCGCCGGGTCGCGACCGTGGTCGCGCGGGAGGGCGACCTGGCGGAGATCGGGCGGGTGGTGGCAGAGGAGGCGGCCGTCCTCCTCGGCGCCACCGGCAGCGCCGTCTACCGCTTCGAGTCGCCTGAGCTCGCGACATGCGTCGCCGCCCACCCTCCCGCAGCCGAGGGCGCGGTGGTCTCCCCCACCATGTCGATCGGCGGGACCACGGCGACGGGCCGCACCGCCCGCACCGGCGAGGCGGCGCGCGTCGACGACTACCGGGCGCTGCCGCGCGACGACTCGATCGCCCAGGTGCTGAACGCCGGGCTGGTCAGCGGCATCGCGGCGCCCCTCTCCACCGGAGGCCGCGTCTGGGGGGCGCTGACCGCGGGCTCGAGCGAGCCGCGCGCCTTCGGCCCGGCCGATGAGCGCCGCCTGGCGGCCTTCGCCGAGCTCGCGGTCATCGCGGTCGCAAACGCGGAGGCGCGCGCCGAGCTCGCGCGGCTCGCCGAGACCGACGCCCTCACCGGTCTCGCCAACCGGCGTGCCTTCACCAAGGGGCTGGCGGGCGAGGTCGAGCGCGCCCGCCGGCACGGACACCTGCTCACCCTGGTCATCCTCGACATCGACGACTTCAAGAGCATCAACGACACCCACGGCCACCAGGTCGGCGACCGGGTGCTGGCCGAGGTCGGCCGCCACCTCGCCTCGACCTCGCGTGCGGGCGAGCTGGTGGCGCGCATCGGCGGCGAGGAGTTCGCCTGGATCCTCCCCCAGGTCGACGCCACCGGGGCGATGGCGCCGGTCGAGCGCGCCCGGTCGCAGATCGCGAGCATCCGGGTCGACGGGGTGAGCGGCATCACCTGCTCGGCGGGCGTCTGCGACCTGCGGGTGGCGCGCGACGTGGACGAGCTCCAGCGGCTCGCCGACCGGGCCCTCTACGGCGCCAAGCGGGCCGGCCGCGATCGGGTCGAGGCCGCCGCCCGCTGACGGCCCTGTCGGCGCCCGTCCGACTGTCCGCCCCGACGGCCCTCCGCTAGCCTCCGGCCGGTGTCCACGACCCGGCAGGGCCATCGCAGCGAGCCGGGCCGCGGCCGTTCCCGGGAGGGCGGGCTCCCGCCCCTTCGCCAGGATGGCAGGCCCCCTGAGCCCGCCCGGCGGCGGCGCTGGCCGCTGCTCGCCGGCCTGGCCGTGGCCGCGCTCGCCTTCGGCGGGCTGTGCGGCTACGCGGTGCGCGACGCGGGCGTCCAGCTCAGCACGACCGGGCCCGCCCAGCACGCCTTCCTGGGCCCCCGCGCGACCGAGGACCTCGTGTTCCGGATCTCCTCCGACCTGCCGTCGCTCATGGAGACGGCGACGCTGGAGTACGACGGCTCCGACGTGCTCGACGACGCCTACGTGGGCGACGGCGAGCTGACCTATCGGCCCAATGGGCTCGAGGAGGGCACCCACACCCTCCGCTTCTCGATCGACCAGCCGCTGGTCCCCTGGCCGGCGCGCCGCAGCTGGACATTCACGGTGGACCACACCCGCCCGAACATCGAGATCACCGCGCCGACGCGGCCGGCCGTACGCGGGGCGCCCGTCACGATGGAGGGCCGGGTCGACGAGCCCTCAACGGTGACGGTGGACGACGCGCCGGTGGACGTGGCCTCGGACGGCAGCTTCTCGGTGACCTTCCCCGAGCCCCCGTCGACGAAGGTCGCCGTGCGGGCGGTCGACCGGGCCGGCAACTCCCGTGGCATCCGCACCACGATCCCGGTGATCGCGCGCGAGCCCCTGGTCCCCATCCGGGCCGTCCACATGACGGCCATCTCGTGGGAGACCGACTACCTGCGCGAGCCTGTCCTCGAGATGCTCCGTCAGAAGAAGATCAACGCGATCGAGCTGGACCTGAAGGACGAGTCGGGCGTGATCGGCTACGACTCGCGGCTGCCGTTCGCCAAGACGGTCGGGGCGATCGAGCAGAGCTACGTCCTCGAGGACGCCGTCAAGCAGATCCACGACCTGGGCGGCCGCGTGATCGGCCGCATCGTGGCCTTCCGCGACGCCCGCCATGCCAAGTGGGCGTGGGACCACGGCCACCGGGAGCAGGTCATCCAGACCCCCGACGGCCAGCCCTACGCGGGCTACGGCGGCTTCACCAACTTCGCCGACCCGGTCGTGCGGGACTACAACATCGACGTCGCCGAGGAGGCGGCGCGCCGCGGCGTGGACGACATCCTCTACGACTACATCCGCCGCCCCGACGGCCCGCTCGAGACGATGAGCTTCCCCCGCCTGAAGGGCGGCGCCCAGGCCTCGATCGTCTCCTTCGTGGCCGCGGCGCGCCGGCGCCTGGAGCCCACCGGCGCCTTCCTCGGCGCCTCCCTCTTCGGCATCGCCGCCTTCCGCCCCGAGGAGGTCGCCCAGGACGTCCCGCGGATCGCGCGCAACGTCGACTACATCGCGCCGCTGATCTACCCCTCGCACTGGGGCCGGGGCGTCTACGGGGTCGACGAGCCCGAGACCGAGCCGCGGGCGATCATCGAGCAGTCCCTCGTGCACTTCGAGGAGCTGGTCCGGAACACGGGCGCCCGCGTCGTGCCGTGGCTGCAGGACTTCTCCCTGCGGGTGACGTACGGGCCCAGGGAGGTGTGCGCCCAGATCGACGGCGCGAGAGCCGAGGGCGTCTCGGAGTGGATCCTCTGGGACCCCAACGTCACCTACACCGCCAAGGCGCGCTGCCTGCGGGCCTGAGCGCTTCGTAAGCGCGGGATAAGCGGCCGCGCCTACCGTCTCAGCGCCGGAGGGGCGCGCGGCGTTGGGGGACGCTCCGCGCCCCTCCCCGGCAGCCGGACGGGGGAGCTCCGGCATGGCAGCGTGAGCCACGCGGTAGTAAGCGCGGGATAAGCGGGGGCTCGTAGCGTCCCCAATGCCGGAGGAGCGTGCAGCGTTGGGGGACGCTCCACGCTCCTCCCTCGGCACGCGGACCGGGCAGGGAGCCCCCCCACAAGGGCGCGGCTCCCGCCCGGCGCACCCGCGTCGCGACCGGGCGAACGGCCTCAGCCGATCTCGTCCCGGCGCTCGCGGTACTCCTCGCCGCTGATCTCGCCCCGGGCGTAGCGCTCGGCGAGGATCTCCCTCGCCCGCTCCATGCCCGTCCGTCCGCGATTGCGGACCGTCCGGATCACCAGCCAGATCACGGTGCCGATCACGGCCGCCCAGAGGAGGGCGAACGGGATCCACCACGCGCCGCCGTGATCGTGGCCCGCGGCGTCGGCCAACGTTGCGATGTCGATGAGTGTGGTCATGGCCGTCACGGTAGGCCCGCCGTGCCGCGCCCCACAACGCCCTCAGGGAGGACATGCGGGGTCCTCCCGGCGGGGGACGGAAGATCCCGCCGTGCGCCGACGACAGCGGGCGGCCGCGGGGGCAGCCTGACTCTCGTACGAACAGCCGACGAGAGGAGCACACGATGATCACCCCCGGAGACAGGCTCGAGAACCCGGTGACCGGAGAGGTCCTGATCTTCCACCGCACGGCCGCCCAGAGCGACGGCGAGTCGGTGCTGGTCGAGACCGTCCTCCGCGCCGGCGCCGCCGTCGCGGCCGCCCACGTCCACCCCCACCAGACCGAGCGCTTCGAGGTCCTCGCCGGCCTCGTCGGGCTCAGGGTCGGCGGCGAGGAGGTCGTGGCGGAGGCGGGCGACGTCGTGACGGTGGAGCCGGGCACGCCGCACCGCTTCTGGAACGCCGGCGACGGCGAGGCCCGCTTCCTCTGCGAGGTCCGCCCCGCCCTCCGCTTCGAGTCGCTGGTCGAGACGATGTTCACGCTCGCCGCCGAGGGCCGGACGAACGCGAGGGGCCTCCCGAGCCCCCTGCGCCTCGCGGTGATCGCGCGGACCCACTTCGACACGGTGCGGCTCCCGTTCCCGCCGGCGCCGCTCCAACGGGCCGCGCTCGCGCTGGCCGCGCCGCTGGGGCGGGCGCTCCGCTACCCCGCGACCGCGTCGGGCGCCGCCCGTCCGGGCGCGCCGCTTCCCGCGTGAGGCGGCGCGCCCGGATCCCCTGGGATAGGTTGCGCACGACCGAGAGGAGGCGCGATGGGGTTCGTGTCGCGGGGTTTTCGGGGGCGGCGCCGGGCGGAGGGGCCGCCGGGCCGGGTGCCGCCCGGCCAGTACCTCGTGGAGGACTTCCCGGTGCTGTCGGCCGGGCCCACGCCGGAGGTGTCCCTCGACGAGTGGGCCTTCGCGATCACCGGCGAGATCGACGAGCCGAGGTCGTGGACCTGGGAGGAGTTCCAGGCCCTGCCGAGCGAGACGATCACGCGCGACATCCACTGCGTGACCAAGTGGTCGAAGCTCGACACCGGCTGGGAGGGGGTGTCCGTCGACGTGCTGCTGGACGGCGTCGAGACGGCCGCCGAGTACGCGCTGGCGCACTCCTACGGCGGCTACACCACGAACCTGCCGCTCGAGGACCTCACCGGCGGCAAGGCGTGGGTGGCCTACGCCTATGACGGGTCGCCGCTCGAGCCGGAGCACGGCGGCCCGGCTCGCCTGCTGGTCCCCCACCTCTACTTCTGGAAGAGCGCCAAGTGGGTGCGCGGGCTCGACCTGCGGCTCACCGACACCCCCGGCTTCTGGGAGCGGTACGGCTACCACAACTACGGCGACCCGTGGCTCGAGCAGCGCTACGCGGGCGACTGACCTGGCGGCTCGCCGAGGTCGCCGCCGTCGTCGATGAGACGGCGGACGTGCGCAGCCTCGCGCTCGAGGTCCCCGGCTGGCCGGGCCACCTGCCGGGACAGCACGTCGACGTGCGCCTGACCGCCGAGGACGGCTACCAGGCCCAGCGCAGCTACTCGATCGCCACCCCGGCCGACGACGAGCGCATCACCCTGACGGTCGAGCGCCTCGACGACGGCGAGGTGTCGCCCTACCTCACGGAGGAGCTGCGGACGGGCGACCGGCTGGAGCTGCGCGGCCCGATCGGCGGGTGGTTCGTGTGGGAGCCGCCCCTGGGCGGCCCGCTGCTGCTGGTGGGGGGCGGCAGCGGGGTGGTCCCGCTGATGGCCATGCTCCGCGCCCACGCCGCCGCGGGCTCCGACGTGCCGGCGCGGCTGCTGCTCTCCTCGCGCTCATGGGACGAGGTCATCTACCGCGAGGAGCTGGCGCGGCTGGGGCGCGCCCATCCCGCGATCGAGGTCGTGCACACGTTGACCCGGAGCGCCCCGCCGGGCTGGGAGGGCCCGCGGCGCCGGATCGACCGCGACATGCTCGCCGAGCTGGCCTGGCCGCCGGCCGACGAGCCGCTCGCCTACGTCTGCGGCCCCACCGGCCTCGTGGAGGCGGCCGCCGGCGCCCTGGTGGACCTCGGCCACGACCCGGCCCGGGTCAAGACCGAGCGCTTCGGACCGACGGGAGGACCGTGATGAGCGACGACGCCCACGTGGACGGCAACGCCCTCGGCGGCCTGCTGGACGAGCTCTTCGGGCGCGAGATGACCGACGCTCGCGGCTGCTGCGGCGACTGCGGCGCCGTCAACGCGCTGGGCGCGCTGCGGGCGTACACGCGCGCGCCGGGCGACGTGCTCCGCTGCCCGGCCTGCGAGGCGGTCATGCTCGTAGCTGTCAGCCTGCCGGCCGGCGTCCGGGTCAGCCTGGGGGCGGTGCGGTGGCTCGAGCCGGCCCCCCTGCGCTGACGCGCGCCGGCCCGGAGCCTGACGCGGCCGGCCCGCCGGGCCCCCGCCGCCAGACCAGCGCCGCCGCGAGCGCGGTGCCGGCGGCCACGGCGAGCGTGCCGAGCGCGAGGTCGGTCAGCGTGTCGCCCCGGGCGGTGTGGATGTGGACGCCCGGCAGCCGCGTGAGGGTCGCCTCCAGCACCTCCCAGGCGACGATGACCGCGAGGCCGCCGGCGAAGGCGGTGGCGAGGGCCGCGCGGCGCGAGCGGGCGACGCCGGGCAGACGGCCGTCAGAGACGGCCGTGGCGAGGATCGGAGCCACCAGGAACGGCGCGGCGACGTGCATGCCGTCGCCCCACAGCTGGCTGTCGACGGTCCCGATGAGCGACGCCCAGCCATGGGCCAGGAGCAGGACGGCGGCGCAGGCGTCGAGGACCGGCGGGGCGAGGTACGCGACCGTCAGGGAGATGGCCGCGAACACGATCGCGAGGACGAACGCGGTCCGGTTGCCGCGGTCGACGGAGGCCACCGCGAGCAGGGCAAGGCCGAGCCGGGCCGCCCACGCGACCGCGCGGCTGGCCCGCGACCAGCCCGAGCCCCGGTCCATGAGCGCGTCGAGGAGCGTCACCTGCCCCTGTTCCTTCCCCGGATCGTCCCCGTGAGCGGCGTCCCGCCGCGAGACACGGTATCGCGGGGGCGCCCGGGCGCTCACCCCCCCGAACGCATAGCGGGCGACGGCGCCGATCCCTTCGCCGACCTCTCGGAGGAGGAGCGGCGCCTGCTGCGGCCCGCCCCGCTGCCGGAGCGCGTCGAGCCGATGCTGGCGGTGCTCACCGAGGAGCGGTTCTCCGACCCCGGCTGGATCTTCGAGCGCAAGCTCGACGGGATCCGCTGCGTCGCCATCGCGGGCGACGGGCGCGTCAGGCTGCGGTCGCGGAACGACCTGAGCATGGACGGGCGCTTCCCGGAGGTCGTCGCGGCCCTCGAGGGGGCCGTCCCCGACGCCGTGCTGGACGGCGAGGTCGTGGCCTTCGACGGCGCCCGCACCAGCTTCGCCCGGCTGCAGCAGCGGGGGGAGCGGCCGGTGCCGGTCTTCTACTACGTCTTCGACGTGCTCCACCTCGCCGGGCGCGACGTCACCGCCCTGCCGCTGCGGGCCCGCAAGCGCCTGCTGCGCCGCGCCCTGCGCCCGCGGGCGCCCGTGCGCCTGACGCCCCACCGCAACCGCGACGGCGAGGCGCTCTTCCGCGATGCCTGCCGGCGGGGCTGGGAGGGCTTGATCGCCAAGCGCGCCGACGCGCCCTACGTCCACGGGCGCTCCCGCGACTGGCTCAAGTTCAAGTGCGACCGGGAGCAGGAGCTGGTGATCGGCGGCTACACGGCCCCGCGGGGCAGCCGCACCGACCTGGGCGCGCTACTGCTCGGCTACCACGAGGACGGGCGGCTGCGCTACGCCGGCAAGGTCGGCACGGGCTTCACGCGCGCCACCCTGCGCGAGCTGGCCGGGCGCCTCGACCCGCTGCGCCAGGAGCGATCGCCGTTCGCCGACCAGGTGCGCGAGCGCGACGCCACCTGGGTGCGGCCGGAGCTGGTGGCGCAGGTGGGCTTCACCGAGTGGACGCGGGACGGGCGGCTCCGCCACCCGCGCTTCCTCGGGCTGCGCGACGACAAGGCGGCGAGCGAGGTGGTGCGCGAATGAGCGACGCGACCGTCCAGGCGGGCCGGCGGCGGGTGGCCATCAGCCACGCCGACCGGGTCGTCTTCCCCGGCGCCGGGATCACCAAGCTCGACCTCGCCCGGCACTACGCCGACGTCGCGCCGGTCATGGTCCCCCACGTGCGCGACCGGCCGCTCGCGCTCCAGGTCTTCCCGCGCGGAATCGAGGAGCAGGGGCACTTCCTCAAGGACGCGCCGGGGCACTTCCCTCCGTGGGTCCGCACCTTCGCCGTGCCCAAGCGCGAGGGCGGCACGATCGACCAGGTGCTCGCCAACGACGCGGCCACGCTCGTCTACCTCGCCGGGCAGAACGCGGTCACGCCGCACGTCTGGACGAGCCGGGTCGACCGGCTCGAGCAGCCGGACCGCGTGATCTTCGACCTCGACCCCTCGGAGGAGGACTTCGCCGCCGTGCGCGCGGCGGCGCGCGCCGCCGGCGACCTGCTGCGGGACGTCGGCCTCCACCCCTTCACCATGACGACGGGCTCGCGCGGCCTGCACGTGGTCGCCCCGCTGCGCCGCAGCGCCGGCTACGACGAGGTGCACGCCTTCGCGCGCGAGGCCGCCGAGGCCCTGGTCGCGGCCGACCCGGAGGGGCTGACGGTCGAGTTCCGGCGCGCCAAGCGCGGCGACCGCATCTTCGTCGACGTCAACCGCAACGCCTACGGCCAGCACGCGGTCGCGCCATACGCGGTGCGCGCGCGCGCCGGCGCGCCGGTCGCCACGCCGCTCCGCTGGGAGGAGATCGAAGACGATGGCCTCCGCCCGGACGGCTGGACCATCGCCACCATCGGCGCGCGCCTGGCCGACGGCGGCGATCCATGGGCCGGGATCGGCCGCCACGCGAGGGACGTCCGCACGGCCCGCCGGGCGCTCGGCAGGCGCTAGGGCCCGGCCTCCTCGAGCCGGCGCCGGAACGACGCTGCGCCCTCGACCGACGCGCCCAGGCGGCGCGCCCGCTCCGCGAGCTCGCGGTCGGAGGTCACCACCCGCAGCCGCCCCGGCTCGGGGTCGGCCTCCACGAGGCGCACGATCTCCTCGTCGGCCGTCACGGGGGCCTCCCGCACCACGACCACGTCCTCCCCGCTCGCCCGGGCGTACCTGGCGGCCGCCGCCTCCAGGCGCCGCAGGGCGCCCTCGCGATCGCGCCACCAGCCGTCGGGCCGGCTGCCGACGACGTTCATCGCGTCGACGAGCACACGCGGGCGGGCCGCCGTCACGGCGCCGTCGCCCGGTCGATCCGGCGGGCGAGCGACCGCAGCCGCTCGGCGAGTTCCGGCGGCTCGTGGACCTCGAAGTCCACCCCCAGCATCAGCACGCGCATGGCGAGCCAGTCGAGATCGTCGTCGCCGGTCCGGTACGCGCAGGTGGCGTCGTCGAGCGGCTCCACCCTCCCCCATCCGGCCGGCGCCCGCGCCTCGACCGCAGCCGCGGGCGCGTGCAGCGTGAGCCGCGCCTCGTGGCCGCGCGGCGCCGCCGACATGCTGTCCGTCACGAAGGCGGCGGCGTCCCGCGCCGGGAGCGGGCGCGGCTCGGTTCGGGCGCCCGTCCCGGCCGGCGCGGCGATGCGGTCGACGCGGAAGCTGCGCCAGCCCTCCCGGCCGCGGCTCGAGGTGGGCGTCACCCCGTCATCATCGCCGAGATCGAGGACCGTTGGTGTCCTCAATCGGCCGGGAGGCCCCACCGGCCGGCGCGGCTGATATCCCTCCAGCTCGTGCGGGTCGTCGTCACAGGCAGCTCGGGCCACCTCGGCGAGGCGCTCGTCCGCTCCCTCGCGGCCGGCGGCGACGAGGTGGTCGGGCTCGACCTGGTGCCCTCGCGCGAGACGGCGGCGGCGGGCTCGATCGCCGACCGCGCCTGGGTACGCCGCTGGATGGACGGCGCCGACGCGGTCGTCCACGCCGCGACCCTCCACAAGCCGCACGTCGGCTCGCACCGGCGTCAGGACTTCGTGGACACCAACGTCACCGGCACGCTCACCCTGCTGGAGGAGGCGGTCGCCGCCGGCGGCCGGCCGCTTCGTCTTCACCAGCACGACGAGCGCCTTCGGACGGGCGCTCGTCCCGCCGCCCGGCGCGCCGGCCGCCTGGATCACCGAGGACGTCGTCCCCGTCCCGAGGAACGTCTACGGCGCGACGAAGACCGCGGCCGAGGACCTCTGCGAGCTCGTCCACCGCGAGGGCGGGCTGCCGTGCCTGATCCTGCGCACGTCGCGCTTCTTCCCGGAGCCCGACGACCGCGACGACGTCCGCTCGGCCTACGACGACCTGAACGTCAAGGTCAACGAGCTGCTGTACCGGCGCGTCGACATCGAGGACGTCGTGTCGGCCCACCGGCTCGCGCTGGAGCGGGCGCCGGACATCGGCTTCGGCCGATACGTCGTCAGCGCAACGACGCCGTTCGCGCCCGCCGACCTGGAGGAGCTCCGCCGCGACGCGCCGGCGGTCGTGCGGCGCCTCCACCCGGACTACGAGGCCGTCTACGGCGAGCGCGGCTGGCGGATGTTCCCGGGCATCGAGCGCGTCTACGTCAACGAGCGCGCCCGGGCCGAGCTCGGCTGGTCGCCCCGGTACGACTTCGCCCGCCCTCGAGGCGCTGCGGGCGGGCGAGGACCCCCGCAGCCCGCTCGCCCTCGCCGTCGGCGCGAAGGGCTACCACCCCGTCACGACCGGCCCGTACACCCGGCGCTGACCCGCTGATGACCGGCGCGCCAGCATCCATGGACCCGCTCGATCCCCTCGGCCTCGGCGAGGAGCTGTCGACCGAGGAGCGGCTCCTGCAGGAGGCGGTCCGGGGCTGGGTCCGCGACCGCGCCCTGCCGCGGCTGCCCGGCCTCTACGAGCGCGGCGAGTTCCCGCCGGAGTGGGCCCGCGAGCTCGGGGCGCTCGGCCTCCTCGGGATGCAGCTGGAGGGGTACGGCCTGCCCGGGGCGGGCGCGGTCGCGCACGGCCTCGCCTGCCTGGAGCTCGAGGCGGGCGACTCGGGCCTGCGCAGCTTCGTCTCGGTCCAGGGGTCGCTTGCGATGTACGCCATCCGCCACTACGGCTCCGAGGAGCAGCGGGCGCGCTGGCTCGGGCCGATGGCGGCCGGTGAGGCGATCGGCTGCTTCGCGCTGACCGAGCCCGACGCGGGCTCCGACCCCGCGGCCATGCGGACCCGGGCGGTCCGCGACGCCGGCGGCTGGCGCCTCGACGGCGCCAAGATGTGGATCACCAACGGCAGCCGCGCCGACGTTGCCGTCGTCTGGGCCCGGGCCGACGACGGCGTGCGCGGCTTCCTCGTGCCGGCCGACGCGCCCGGCCTGACGACGGCGGACATGACGCGGAAGCTCTCGTTCCGCGCCTCGATCACCTCCGAGCTCGTGCTCGACGGGGTCCGCCTGCCCGACGAGGCCGTCCTGCCGGGGGCGAGCGGCATGCGGGCGCCGCTGTCCTGCCTGACCGAGGCCCGCTACGGGATCGTCTGGGGGACCGTTGGGGCCGCCCGCGCGTGCCTGGAGGCCGCCCTCGCCTACGCCGGGAGCCGGGTGCAGTTCGGCCGCCCGATCGCGGGCTTCCAGCTCACCCAGGCCAAGCTCGCCGACATGGCCGCGGCGGTCGCCACGTCCGGCTTGCTCGCCCTCCGCCTCGCGCGGCTCAAGGACGCCGGCCGCCTGCGTCCCGAGCAGGTCTCGCTCGGCAAGCTCAACAACGCCCGGAGCGCCCTCGCCGTCGCGCGCGCGGCCCGCACGGTCCTGGGCGCCAACGGCCTCACCCTCGAGTACCCGGTGATGCGCCACCTCGCCAATCTCGAGACGGTGCTGACCTACGAGGGCACCCACGAGATCCACGCCCTCGTCGTCGGCCGCGCCCTCACCGGGCTCAGCGCGTTCGACTGACCCGCCGGCGCGGCTCCTCAGCGCTGCGCCGGGCGGCCGGAGCGGGCCGCGAGCCGGCACAGGTCGCTGCAGTACGCGCGCCGGGCCCGCCGCCGGGAGGACGTCGCTGGGTCGAACGCGCGCTTGCACCAGCGGCACCGAGGCAGCGCCGGCTCCGGCGCCGAGGGCGCCGAGCCCGGCCGCCGGGCGGACGCGGGGGGCGGCGCGGCGCGCGGCGTCAGCACCTCGGCGAGCGAGCCGCTCTCGACGTCGAGGACGTAGCCGCGCACGTCGTCGCGGTGCGGCAGGTCCGGCGCCGCGCGCAGAATCCGCACGGCGGAGCGCACGCTGGCCTCGGGCGACTGCATCGGCGCCCGCTCCGCCAGCCCGCCGCAGTCGGTGTGGTGGATCACCCTCACGCCCCGCGTCCCGAGCCGGCGCTGCGACATGGCGAGGCCCTCGAGCACGTCGCTCGTGACCACGCCGCCGGCGTTGCGCAGCACGTGCGCGTCGCCGGCGGCCAGGCCGAGGAGCCGCAGGGGATCGAGCCTGGCATCCATGCAGGCCAGGATCGCGAGGGCCTTGCGCGGCCGCCCATCCGGCCCCGAGTGGCGCGGGCCGTGGTCCCACGCCCCGCCCAGGAACAGGTCCATCTCGCTCATGGGCCATCTTGGGCGCGGGCCCCCGGCCCGTCAACCGGGCCGTCACGCCGGCTCGGCCGGGTCCTCCATGGCGGCCAGCTCCACCCCGCCCTCGCGGACGTTGGCCAGGTGCCGCTCCTGGATCGGTAGCGCCCACTCGGCGAGCTCGATGATCGGCTGGTCGCGCGCCGTCCGCGCCATCGTGCCGAGGATCTCCACGTGGCTCACCTCGCCCGCCTCGGCCATGCTGAGGAACTCGAGGCCGTCGAGGCCCTCGGCGTCCTTGCCGAGGTAGGTGCTCATCATGTCCTTCGCCTCGCGGGTCGTCTCGCGCGACTTGTCGATGATGGCGGTCTTCTTGCCCTGACGGGCACCCGCGACCTCCTCGCAGCGGCGCGCCGTCTCGGCGGCCTCCTCGCCCATCCGCCCCAGCGTGGCGACGATCCCGTCGTCGTCCACCAGCCCGGCGACCTTCGAGGTCGCTTCCTTGGCCGCAGTCGCCAGCCCCAGCACCTCGCCCAGCTTGTCCTCGAGCTTCGTCAGTTCAGCCATCTCGCCCTCCGTGTCGTCGCAGGTGGGCGCCCGGTACCCAGCCTTCCGCGGCGCCAATCCGCCCAGCCGCCTCCACCGGGACCTGGCCGAGACCTGAACGGCGACGGCACGGCTCGACGTCGGTCTAGGGTCGCCGCGGGTCGGCCATGCCATCCTGCGGCGGCGTGGACTGGCAGATCTTCCACTGGCTCAACGACCTGCTCGTCGGTCACGGCCTCATCGCCGACGAGGTCGAGGACTTCTCGCTCTGGAGCGTCCCCGCGCTCGCCGCGGCCACCGTCGGCCTGTGGCTGCTCGGGCGCCCCGGCACCGTCTCGCGGTGGCGCGTGGCGAGCGCATCGGCGCTCGCCTCGGCAGGCCTTGCGCTGCTGGCCGCCCAGGTCGTCAGCCGGGCCTGGGAGCGGCCGCGGCCGATCGTCGCCCACCCCCATGACACGCACCTCTTC
>DATAGF010000178.1:0-9719 GCA_036257075.1 Miltoncostaeaceae bacterium | reverse complement strand
GAGGAGCTCCGCGCGCGCGGCGTCGAGTTCCAGCAGCCGCCGACCCAGGTGCCCTACGGCATCGACGCCGCGCTGCGCGACCCGTCCGGCAACCAGATCCGGCTCGTGCAGCGCGTGCCCATGGCCGTCTGACCAAGGCGCCCGGAAGGAGGGTCCGGGCGCCGGGCGGCCCCGCGCGCCGTCACGGCGCGGGGCTGCCCTCGACCTTCTCGTAGAGGGCCGTCGCGTCGTCGAGCGCGGCCTGCGGGTCGACCGCGTCCGCCGCGCCGCCGGCGAGCTGCACGTAGAGAAACGGGCCGTCGGTGAAGACGGCGCCGGCGATCTCGAACGACTGGCCGCCGCCCGACCCGGACGCGGTGACCGACTGGGACCCGGGCACGCCTGGGAGGGGCTCGATCATGGCGTTCGGCGGCGAGTCGGACCGGAACTCCTGGGCGATGCGCTCGGCCTGCGCCTGGGCCTGCTCCGGCGAGCCGAGCTGGACGGCGGCGGACAGGCCGAAGACCTCGCCCCCCGCGTAGCTCTGGACGGCGCCCTCCACGAACCCGGCCGACCCGAGCTCGGCCGCCTCCTTGGCCGGCTCGTCGTCCTCGACGAGCCTCGCGAACGTGTCCGGCGTGGTCGAGACCCGCGGCTCGCCGACCGCCTCGAGGCCGCCCAGGCCGTCGCTCACGACCCGCTCCTCGATGGCCAGCGGCGCCGGCGCGGCCGTGGCCGCCGTGGAGCCCGCCGCGGCTCCGTCGTCGTCGTCCCCGCAGCCGGCGGCCAGCAGCGACCCGGCCGCGAGGCAGAGCGCGATCGCGGTGAGGAGGCGCGGGCGATCGAGCATGGGGACTCCGGTGCGTGGACGGACCCGGGCGACCCTAACCCGGGCCGGGCGCGTCTGTCGATCGACGCCGGCCGGCGCCGCGGCGTCGATCGAATTCGGCGAACCGAGCCGGGGGGGCCCCCGGCTATCCGCCGATCCTGCTCATAGGCCGGCCCGTGTAGGTCCACCCGGGGTCGGCCATCCCGTGGCCGGGCTCCTTGCGGGCCACGGCCGCGGCGGCGATCGTCGCGAGCTCGGCGTCGTCCGCGCCCGCCCGCAGGGGGCCGCGGAGGTCCGTCTCCCACTCGGCGAACAGGCAGGTGCGCAGCTGGCCGTCGGCTGTGAGGCGCAGCCGGTCGCAGCTCGCGCAGAACGGCTCCGTGACCGACGACACGAACTGGAGCATCCCGGCGCCGTCTGCGAAGCGCCAGCTCGTGCCCGTCGCCGAGGCCCGCTCGGGAGCCATCGGCAGGAGCGGCCAGCGGGCACCGATCATCTCGCGAAGCTCTTCGCCCGAGAGCACCGCCTCGCGTGTCCACTCGCGCGGGGCGTCGAGGGGCATGACCTCGATGAAGCGCACGACGTAGGGGCGGCGCCGGGCGAGGGCGGCGAGCGGCAGGACGTCCGGCTCGCTCAGCCCGCGCAGGGCCACGGCGTTGACCTTGATCGGCCGCAGCGAGCGGTGGCGCTCGCACGCCGCGAGGCCGGCCAACACCCGGTCGAGGTCGTTGCGGCGGGTGACCATGGCGAAGCGCTCGGGGTCGAGCGAGTCGATGCTGACGTTGATCCGGTGCAGGCCGTTGCGCACGAGGTCGTTTACGACCCCCGCCAGCAGCACGCCGTTGGTGGTCATGGCGACCTCGCGGACGCCCGGCACCGCGGTGATCCGGCCGATCAGGTCGGGAAGCGCCGGGCGCACGAGCGGCTCGCCGCCGGTGACGCGGATCTCGCTGATCCCCAGCCCGGCGAAGAGCCGGACCATCCGGATGAGCTCGTCGTCGGTGAGCAGCTCCTCGCGCGGCAGCCACTTCATGCCCTCGGCGGGCATGCAGTAGCGGCAGCGGAGGTTGCACCGGTCGGTGACCGAGAGGCGCAGCGACCGGTGCGTCCGTCCGAAGCCGTCGACGAGCGGCGGCGTTGTCATAGGTGGAGGTTTATCGCGAAAGTGCCTCCTCCACCGCCCGGCCGGTGAGAACTTGGGCCAGGTGCCGGCGGAAGTCGGCGCTCGCCCAGGTGTCGCTTGGCGGGTCGGTGCCCTCGTCGGCCTTCTCGGCCGCGGCGCCCACGCTGTCGCGCGGCGCCCCGGCGAGGGCCGACTCGACGCCGCTCGCCCGCAGCGGCGTGTGGCCCATGTTGGTGAGCCCGACGCGGGCGCCCTCGATGGAGCCGTTCTGCACCCCGACCAGGGCGGCGACGCCGACCGTGGCCCAGTCGAGCGACCGCTGGCGGAACTTGAGGTAGCTCCAGCCGGCGGCCCCAACCTTGGGCACCCGCACCTCGGTGATCATCTCGTCCTCGCCGAGGTCGTTCTCGAGGAAGCTCTTGAAGAAGTCCTTCGCGTCGATCGTGCGCTCGCCGTTCGGCCCGCGCGCGACGATGTCGGCGTCGAGCGTCAGGCAGATGGTCGACAGGTCGGAGGCGGGGTCGCTGTGCGCCAGCGAGCCGCCGATCGTGCCGCGGTGACGGACCTGCGGGTCGCCGACCAGGCCGGCCGTGTAGGCGATCAGGGGGCAGTGCTCTCTGGCCACCGGGTCGTGGTTCAGCTCGTGGTGGCGCGTGACCGCCCCGATCGCCAGGTGGTCGCCCCCATCCCTCACCCCGCGCAGCTCGGACACCCGGCCGATGTCGACCAGCGTGCCCGGCTGGGCGAGGCGCAGCTTCATCAGCGGCAGGAGGCTGTGGCCGCCGGCGATGAGCTTGGCGTCCTCCTTCGTGCGGAGCAGCTCGAGGGCGTGGTCGGTCGACTCCGCGACCTCGTAGTCGAAGCCTGTTGGGATCATGACCGCGCCTCCTGGATCGCCTTCCAGACCCTCTCGGGGGTCGCCGGCCGCTCGATGTCCGTGACGCCGAGGTGGGAGAGGGCGTCCACGACCGCGCCGATCACCGCCGGGGGGGCGGCGATCGTGCCGGCCTCGCCGATCCCCTTGACGCCCAGCGGGTTCGTGGGGCTCGGGGTGACGGTATGGTCCAGCTCGAAGCTCGGCAGCTCCGGAGCGGCCGGGATCATGTAGGTGGTCATCGTGCCGTGCAGGAGGTTGCCCTCCTCGTCGTAGCGGGCCTCCTCGTAAAGCGCCTCCGCGATGCCCTGCGCGACGCCGCCGTGGACCTGTCCGGCCACGAGCATGGGGTTGATCTGCACGCCGCAGTCGTCGACCGCGACGTACCGCATGATGTCCACCAAGCCGGTCTCGGTGTCCACCTCCACCACGCAGGCGTGCGCGCCGTGCGGCCACGAGAAGTTGGGCGGGTCGTAGATGTGGGTGGCGGTGAGCCCGGGCTCGAAGCCGTCGGGCAGGTCGTGTCCGCTCCAGGCCGCGAATGCGAGCGTCTTGATGTCCGCCGAGCGGTCGGTGCCGCGGACGGTGAACGTGCCCGGCGTCCACTCGAGGTCGTCCTCCGAGCACTCGAGCTGGTGGGCGGCCAGGGTGCGCGCCTTGGCGATGATCTTCTCGCCCGCGTGGTGGATGGCGATGCCGCCCACCGCCATGCTGCGGCTGCCGTAGGTGTCGAGCCCCAGCGGCACCAGCTGGGTGTCGCCGTAGATGACCTCGACGTCCTCGTACTCCACGCCGAGCTGGTCGGCGACCGTCTGGGAGAAGGTGGTCGCGTGGCCCTGCCCGTGGGCCGCCGTGCCGATCGCCACCCGGACGGTGCCGGTGGGCATCATCTCGATCGTGCTCGCCTCCCAGCCGCCGCCCGCGTAGCGCAGGGCGGCCAGCACCCGCGAGGGCGCGAGGCCGCACATCTCCAGCCAGGTCGAGAAGCCGACGCCGAGTGCCTTTCGGTCGCCGCGCTGGCGCCGCTCGGCCTGCTCGCGCCGGAAGCCCTCGTAGTCGAGCCGCTCGAGCAGCTTGTCGAGCGTCCCCGTGTAGTCGCCGGAGTCGACCGTGAGGCCGCTCACGATGGTGTAGTTGGGGAACTTGTCCGTCGTGATCATGTTCTTGCGGCGCAGCTCCACCGGGTCCATCCCCAGCTCGTGCGCCAGCTGGTCCATCGTCCGCTCGATGGCGTAGGTGGCCTCCGGCCGGCCGGCGCCGCGGTAGGCGTCGGTCGGGGTCGTGTTGGTGAAGACCATGTCATAGGCGAAGTCGTACGCCTCTGGGTCGTAGACGCCGGCGTAGAGCCAGGCGCCCAGCATTGGGATCGCCGGGGAGACGACTCGCAGGTAGGCGCCCATCGACGCCTCGAGCTTGACGCGCACGGCCTTCAGCACCCCGTCGCGCGTCGCCGCCAGCTCGATGCGCTGGTACATGTCGCGGCCGTGGATGCTGGCCACGTAGTTCTCCGACCGCTCCTCCGTCCACTTCACGGGCCGCCCCAGCTCGCGGGCCACCGCGACGGAAACGGCCTCCTCGCCGTAGTGCTCGAGCTTGGAGCCGAAGGCCCCACCGACATCCGGGGCGATGACGCGCATCTTCGCCTCCGGGATGCCCAGCTCGATGGTCAGGAAGGTGCGGATGAAGTGCGGGATCTGCGAGGCGGTCCAGAGCGTGAACTCGCCCTGGGCGAGGTTCGGCTCGGCCAGGACGCTCCGCGGCTCCATGGCGTTCGGGATCAGCCGCGCGAGGAAGTACTCGCCGGTGACCTTCACGAGGTCGGGGTCCTCGAAGTAGGGGCCGGGGTCGCCGCGGCGCGGCGCCGGCGAGTCGAGCTCGAAGTCCCACGTCCCTGCGTGGTTGGTGCCCAGGTCGTCGTGCACGATGGGCGCGCCGTCCGCGAGCGCCTCCCTCACGTCGGTCACGGCCGGCAGCGGCTCCCAGTCGACGGAGACCGCCTCGACCGCGTCCTTGGCGAGAGCCCGCGACTCGGCGACCACGACCGCCACCGGGTCGCCGACGTAGCGGGCCTTGTCCTTCGCCAGCGGCCAGTGGGGCGGCTGCTTGAGGTCCCGCAGCGGGAAGGCCATGAAGAGCGGGGCGGCGAACTCGAGGTCCGCGGCGGTGTAGGCGGCGACGACGCCGTCCATGGCGAGCGCCTTGGAGACGTCCGCTTTGGTGTACCTGGCGTGCGCGAAGGGGCTCCGCACGAACCCGAGCCACAGCATCCCCGGCACAGTGATGTTGTCCGTGTAGCGCGCGGCCCCGGTGATGAGCTTGGGGTCCTCCTTGCGGAGCTTGCGGGCCCCGATGTTCGGGGCGGGCTGCTCGGTGGTGGCCATCTCGCCTCCCCTACGCGCTCGCGACGGCCGCGACGGCCTTCACGATGTTGTGGTAGCCGGTGCAGCGGCAGAGGTTGCCCTCGAGCCCGTGGCGGATCTCGTCCTCGCTGGGGCTCGGGTTCTCGTTCAGGACCCCGACGGCCGCCATGATCATCCCGGGTGTGCAGAAGCCGCACTGCAGGCCGTGGTGCTCCTGGAAGGCAGCCTGCATCGGGTGCATCTCGCCGTTGGTGGCGAGGCCCTCGATGGTGGTGACCTCCGCGCCGTCGACCTGGACCGCGAGCAGGTTGCACGACTTCACCGACTCGCCGTCCACGTGGACGGTGCAGGCCCCGCACACGGTCGTGTCGCAGCCGACGTTCGTGCCGGTGAGGCCGAGACCCTCGCGCAGGAAGTAGACGAGCAGGTCACGCTCCTCCACGTCCGCCTCGCGCGGGACGCCGTTGACGGTGACGCTGATGCGCCTCACGTGGTCTCCCCCCTTTCTCGGCCGATGCCGAACAGTCGTTTGATCGCCCCCACCAGCGCATGGACCGCGAGCGAAATGCCCGAGACCGGCTTCTGCGCCTCCTCCACCGCCGCAGCCCGCTCCTCCGGCGCGCCGGACAGCTGGCCCTTGATGCACTCGGCGAAC
Organism: Miltoncostaeaceae bacterium; assembly: GCA_036257075.1. Classification (GTDB taxonomy): domain Bacteria; phylum Actinomycetota; class Thermoleophilia; order Miltoncostaeales; family Miltoncostaeaceae; genus DATAGF01. The sequence continues at coordinate 3,899 of DATAGF010000178.1, read as the reverse complement.
TGGCCCACGAGCTTGTTGGACACGTCCTTGACCACCCCGGGCCGGCCGAGCTGGGCGGCCTGGCCGGAGAAGCGCAGGTCGGTCTGCATCGCGACCTTCGTGCCCCCGCCGTCCGCGGCCTGAAGGGCCGAGTCGACCGTGCCCTCGGCGCCGCCCTTGCCGCGCGTGTCGCGCGCGCTGACGCCGAGCTTCACGGTCTTCGCGGTCTCGTCCAGCTCGAGCATCTTCACGTCGGCGAGAAACTGCATCGCGACGGGCCCGAGCTTGATCTCCAGCTCCGCCTTCCACGTCCGGTCGTCCACGACCTCGAGCAGCTTCGCCCCCGGCATGCAGGGCACGACCCTCTCGGCGTCGAGCAGCAGCTCGAGCGTCTGGTCCGGCGAGGCCGGGACCTCAAACCCGTGTTCGAGCTTCAAGGCTCTCCTTCCGCGGCGCGCGGTTGGCGACCGAGACGATCTCGGCGCCGATCGCGATGGCGACCTCCTCGGGCGTGCGCGAGGCGATCGGCAGTCCGATCGGCGCGTGGACGCGCGCGAGCTGTTCCTCTCCCACCCCCTCCTCCAGCAGCTTCTCGCGCCGGCGCTCGGTGGTGCGGCGGCTGCCCATGGCGCCGATGTACCGGGCGGGCGTGGCCAGCGCCGCCTTGAGGGCGGGCACGTCGAACTTGGCGTCGTGGGTCAGGACGCAGACGGCCGTGCGCGCGTCGACGGGCGCGGTCGCCAGGAACTCGTGCGGCCACTCGCTGACGAGCTCGTCCGCGTCGGGGAAGCGCTCTGGCGTGACGAAGATCGCCCGCGGGTCGCAGACGGTGACGCGGTAGCCGAGGAACTTGCCGACGGTGCAGAGCGCCGAGGCGAAGTCGATCGCCCCGAAGACGTACATCGCCGGGCGCGGGACGAAGGAGGAGACGAACACCTCCTCCCCGCCGACGGTCACGACGCCGCTCTGGCCCATCTCGAGCAGCGGCCGCGCGGCGGCCTCGGCCTCGTCGGCCGACTCGCCCTCGGCGCCGACCACGCGCGGGTTGCCGGTGGCCTCGCCGGCGATGGTGGTCAGGTAGGCGACCGGCCGCTCGTCGCGCACGGCCTCGGCGACCGCCTCGACCAGCTCCGGCACCATGGGCTCGACGAAGATGCCGACGTTGCCGCCGCAGGGCAGCCCGACCTCGAACGCCTCGTCGTCCGCGTAGCCGTAGGTGGCCATGCGGGCCGGCGCGCCGCCGAGGACCTCCTCGGCCTGCTGATACACCGCCGGCTCGACGCACCCCCCCGTGACCGACCCCACGACCTCGCCGGTCTCCGACACGGCCATGACGCTGCCCGGCTCCCGCGGCGCCGACCGGTCGACCGTCACGACCGTCGCCAGGGCCGCGCGCTGCCCGTCGGTGATCCAGCGCTGGAGCGTGGGCAGAACGTCCCTCAAAGGCGACCTCGCCGTCGTGACCGGGGCACCGACCCTACGATCGGCCCGAAAGTTCGTCAACATAATCACGAACTCCCCCGGCCGCGTCCCGCACTGCGGTCCCCACGCACGGAGTCCTACATGGAATTCACCGACGTCGAGCAGCTCCAGCAGGCCCTGGCGCGCGAGCGGTACATCGCCGACCGCGGCCTGGCCGTGTCCCTCTACCTCGCCCTCACGCTGCGGCGGCCGCTGCTGCTCGAGGGCGAGCCGGGGGTCGGCAAGACCGAGGTCGCGCGGACGCTCTCGCGGGTCCTGCCCGCGCGGCTGATCCGCCTCCAGTGCTACGAGGGCATCGACGCGGGGCAGGCGCTCTACGAGTGGAACTACTCGCGCCAGCTCCTCTATGCGCGCACCCTGCAGGAGGGGTCGCTCGACCCCGACCGCAAGGCCGCCGAGCTCTACGGGCCCGAGTTCCTGGTCGAGCGGCCGCTGCTGGCGGCCGTGCGCGCGGGGTCCGGCGCGGTGCTCCTCGTCGACGAGCTCGACCGGGCGGACGAGGAGTTCGAGGCCTTCCTGCTGGAGGTCCTGGCCGACGCGGCGGTGACGATCCCGGAGATCGGGACGGTCGCCGCCGAGACGCCGCCCGTGGTCATCATCACCTCGAACCGCACCCGCGAGCTTCACGACGCCCTGAAGCGCCGCTGCCTCTACCACTGGATCGACTACCCCGACCGCGAGCGCGAGGTCAAGATCATCCGCCTGCGCGCGCCCGAGGCCTCGCAGGCCCTGGCGGAGTCGGTCGCGGAGCTGGTCGGGCGGCTGCGCGAGCTCGACCTGGCCAAGCCCCCCGGCCCGGCCGAGGCCATCGACTGGACCCGCGCGCTGGCCGCCCTCGGCATCGGGACCGTCGACGCGGACTCCGCGGGCGAGACGCTGGGCTGGGCGATCAAGGGACGCGACGACATGGCGATCGCCCGCCGTGCGCTGATCGATCGGCTGGGCGGGTGAGCGTCGCCGACGGCACCGAGCCGCTCGGCCGGGTCCGCGACCTGGCCGAGGCCCTCCGCGACGCCGGGGTGCCGGTCGGCACCGGCCGCCTGGTGGGGCTGGCCCGGGCGGCCGCCGCCGTCGAGCCCGACGACCTCTACTGGGCGGCCCGCGCGACGCTCATCTCTCGCCGGGAGGACGTCGCGGCCTTCGACCGCGCCTTCGCCTCGGTGTTCGGCCTGCCCGAGCGGACCGAGCCGCCGCTGCCCGAGCCGGTCCCCGACCGGCGCCAGCGCGTGGTCGCCCCGAGCGACCTCAGCACCGGCGACGACGGCTCGTCCGACACCTCGCTGGCCAGCCCCGTCGAGACGCTCCGCCGGAAGGACTTCGCCAGCTGCACCGAGGACGAGCTCGCCCAGATCGCCCGTATGATGGCGCGCCTGCGCGTGCGCGCCCCGGTGCGCCGCACCCGTAGGCGACGGCCCGCCCGGACCGGCGACCCCGACCTCCGCCGGACCCTCCGCCGCGCGATGCGCACCGGCGGCGAGCCCATCGAGCGCGCCTGGCGCCGGCGCCGCGTCCAGCGGCGGCGGCTCCTCCTGATCCTGGACGTCTCTGGCTCCATGTCCACCTACTCGCGCGCCCTCGCGCTGTTCGCCCACGCCTCGCTGCGCGCGGGCCCGGGGGACTGGGAGGCCTTCGCCTTCGGCACCCGCCTCACCCGCATGACCCGGGCGCTCTCGGTCGCGGACGCCGACGTCGCGATCGCGGCCGCCGCCGCCGAGGTGAGCGACTGGGACGGCGGCACCCGCATCGGCGCCTCCATCCGGCGCCTCATCGACGAGCACGGCCGCACCCGCGTCGTCCGCGGCGCGACCTGCGTGATCCTCTCCGATGGCCTCGACGTCGGCGACACCGAGCTCCTCGCCGAGCAGATGGCCCGCCTCTCCCGCCTCGCCCACCGCGTCGTCTGGCTCAACCCCCTGAAGGGCCACGACGCCTACGAGCCCCTCGCCCGCGGCATGGCCGCCGCCCTCCCCCACATCGACGTCTTCCGCCCCGGCCACAACCTCCAGAGCCTGGAGGAGGTCGCCGACGTGATCGCCCGCCTCTAGGCGGCGGCCGGGCGCTCAGGGATCGATCGCCGAGGTCCGGGCGATCCGCTCGGCCAGGCCCGGCCAGGCCTCGATCGGATCGGTGGAGCGGACCACGTGCATCCCGGCGGCCTCGTAGCGCGCGAACGCGGCGTCGGCCTGGTCGGTGTAGTCGACCACGCCGGGGACGACGACCGGGGAGGTGCAGTCCTCGAGGAGGTAGGTGCACTCGGCGAGCGCCCGCAGCTCGTCGTACTCGAGGAGGTCGTCGATGGTCCAGGCGACGCAGTGGCTCTTCGCCTGCCCGGCGACGACCACCGCGTCGAAGGAGCGGAGCCGCGCGACGAGCCCGGGGTCGTCCTCGGCGAGGCGGTCGCCGTCCGGTCCCTCGGTCACCTCGGGGCCGATCACGGA